>CANIAV010000046.1 GCA_947465365.1 Actinomycetota bacterium
AAACCCTGGGCTTGTCATCAGAGTCAGATGGCGAAGATCCAAACCGCTTCGTCGTCATCTATCCCGCATAAAGCGCCCTGATGACAAATCTCCAGCCGGAGTCAGTTTCACGTGAAACTTCAATAAAGAAGTACTTTCCTGGACAAGAAGAGGCTATTCGGGCCTACGCCGAATTTCTCACAACCGCAGGCATCGAACGGGGGCTAATTGGCCCTCGCGAAGGCGAACGGATCTGGGAGCGCCATATCTTTAACTGCCTGCCAGTTACCCAATTACTCCCACAAGGAGCATCCCTCTTCGACATTGGCTCGGGTGCTGGCCTGCCCGGGATCGTGATCGCCCTAGCCCGCCCTGATTTAAAGGTAACCCTGATTGAGCCGCTTGAGCGCCGGGTTGAATTTCTAAAGGAAGCCGTCGCTGCCGCCCCAGATCTACCTTTCCCAATTGAGGTAATTCGAGGACGAGCCCAAGATATTAAAAAGACGGCAGATTTTGTAACCGCTCGCGCCGTGGCCCCTCTAGAAAAATTGAAGAAGATGAGCTGGCATATGGTTAAAACTGGAGGGTCCCTGCTTGCAATGAAGGGGGAGTCTGCGGCTACTGAGATGGTTGGGGTCAAAGGGGCTGAGCTCCATGAGATCAAACTCGAGGGAATTGAGCTTGGAAGAATAATCTCTGTGCGTAAAGGTGCTTAGATAAGCGCGTGGCTGATTCACGTGAAACAAATCCCGGTAAATCGGGAAACTCCGATAATAAGGTCGTTGGAGTTCGCCGCCTAAAAGAGGCGATGGCCAAGCCACCCTCAACCCGAATCTTTACCGTAGCCAACCAGAAGGGTGGGGTTGGTAAGACCACCACGACTGTAAATATCGCAGCAGCCCTATCTATGGGGGGTCTACGAGTTCTTGTAATCGATCTAGATCCACAGGGCAATGCAAGTACAGCACTTGGTGTTCCGCACCGTGATATCGCCGGTATCTATGACGTATTAATGGGCGATAGCCCGATTACATCTGTGATTCAAAAAGTTTCAGGCTTTCCATCCCTTGATTGCATCCCATCAAATTCATCTCTTGCAAATGCGGAAGTTAATTTAGTTTCAATGGTGGCGCGTGAACTTAGGTTAAAAGAAGCGTTAGTTGAGATTTCACCAAATTACGATTACATCTTTATCGATTGCCCACCATCACTTGGTCTATTAACTATCAACGCACTTGCTGCAGCGCGCGAACTTTTAATTCCAATTCAAACTGAATATTACGCACTAGAAGGCCTGTCACAACTACTTGAAACTTATGGCATTGTGAAGAAGCGGCTAAACGCTGATTTAGATTTATCAACCATTGTTTTAACTATGTTTGATGGACGTACGCGTTTATCAAATGATGTCGCAGCAAATGTTCGTGCGCACTTTCCAAAAGAGTTAATTGATATTCCAATTCCACGTGCCGTGCGCGTATCAGAAGCGCCTTCATATAACCAGACTGTAATGACTTATGACCCGCTATCACCGGGTGCAATTGCCTATATGCAGGTAGCGCGCGAAATTGCAGAACGTGGCAAACCAAAGGATGAAATTAAATTTGATTCCAATGTTGTTAATATCAATTACAAACGCGATGGAGAAATTGCATGAGTCAAAAGCGCGGCGGGCTCGGAACTAATTTAGATTCTCTTATCCCAACATCACTAACAGTTGCTGGAAATGAAGTCGCACAACAGAATGAAGTCTCTATCGATTCCATTTCTCCCAACCCACGCCAACCACGCACCGTCTTTGATGAAACCGCACTAAACGAGCTAATTGCTTCAATAAAAGAGATTGGTATTTTGCAACCACCAGTTGTTCGCCAAACATCGCCTGGTAAATATGAATTAGTAATGGGTGAGCGCCGTTTCCGCGCCGCCAAAGCTGCTGGCTTAAAAAGTATCCCGGTAATTATTCGTCAGACTCCAGATAATGAGCTATTGCGTGAGGCGTTAATTGAAAATATCCATCGCAGCCAATTAAACCCACTTGAAGAAGGCGCGGCCTATGCGCAATTGTTAAATGACTTTAATTGCACACATGATGAGTTAGCTACAAAACTTGGTAGATCTCGCCCATTAATTTCTAACACGATGCGCTTGCTTAACTTGCCGCCGACTGTGCAACGCAAAGTTGCCGCCGGTGTTATTTCAGCAGGCCATGCACGTGCGCTACTTGGGTTAACTGATGAGGTAGAGATCGAGAAATTGGCTAACCGAATTGTCGCGGAAGGCTTAAGCGTTAGGGCAACCGAAGAAGCTGTTGCAATCCATTCACCAAAGAAGAAGTCAGGTTCTGGTAAGTCTAATAAATCTGGCAAAGGATCAGCCAGTGGTGAGACTTTGGCTGCCGAAGAGTTACTTAGTGATTACCTTGATACACGGGTTAGCGTGCAAGGGGTAAACGGTAAAGGAAAGATCGTTATCGAATTTTCTGGGCGCGAGGACTTACAGCGCATCGTTGATTTAATTGAAGGTAAATAAAGTTATTTAAGCGCGGTACCGCGGCGCGACATCTCTTGCTTAACAATTCCACCTAACGCTTTAACGCCGTCCCGGATGCGCTCAGGCGTTGGGTGGCAGTAAGACAAACGCATCGACCAAGAGCCGAAACCGTCGGCATAGAAAGCAGTACCAGGAACGTATGCAACCTTGGCAACGATCGCCTTTGGCATCATCGCTTTAGTATCAATTTCTGCTGGCAAGTTAACCCAAACATAGAAACCACCGCCTGGCTTTGTCCAAGTAGCTTCCTTAGGAAAATACTCTTCAAGTGATTCCAGCATCGCATCGCGACGCACCTTATATAACTCGCAAAATGATGCGATCTGATCGCGCCATGGTTGATCAGCTAGATAACTAGAGATAGTTAGCTGGGTAAAGTTTGAAGGACAGAGAATTGAAGATTCAGATGCGATTACCAACTTATCTTTCAAAGATGGTGGAACTAAAGCCCAACCAATACGTAATCCGGAAGCGATAGTTTTAGAGAAAGAACCCAAGTAAATAACATTTTCAGAATCTTCCGCTCGCATCGCATTTGGCGATGGGCGATCAAATCCCAAAAGACCATAAGGATTATCTTCAACAACGAAGATGCCTTCTTCGCGGCAGATCGCCAAAATTTCAGTTCGGCGATCAGCTGGCAGCAATACTCCAGTTGGGTTCTGGTAATTTGGAATCAAATACAAGAACTTTATTTTCCGGCCAGCTGCACGCACAGTTTTAATTGCGTTACGTAGCGCATCTGGAACCAGGCCGTTCATATCCATCTCAACGTGGACAACAGATGCTTCATATTGTCTAAATGTTCCAAGGGCTCCCACATATGAAGGAGCTTCGACTAATACAACATCACCTGGATCGATAAAGATGCGAGAGATTAAATCAAGTGCTTGTTGTGAGCCAGTTGTAACAACAATGTCATCAGGGTTAGCGCGGATACCTTCTAGCGCCATCACATCACAAATCTGTTCGCGCAGCTTTGGATGGCCCTGTCCGCTGCCATACTGCAACGCTTCTGCGCCATTAGTTAAAATTAAATCTTTTACAACACCTGCCATCATCTCCATAGGTAAGGCCGAGAGATTTGGCATTCCTCCAGCTAGCGAAACAATCTCTGGACGCGAAGCAACAGCGAAGAGTGAGCGAATTTCCGAAGGCAACATTCCGGCGGCGCGAGTTGCAAAGCGCTCCTCGAGATGTTGCGGAGCACCCGTTTGAAAGCGGACCGATACTTCAGACATAAGAAGTAGTCTCCCACATGCTCACATATAGGTGCGAACTGATAAAAATTAGCGGCGAATTCCCGCAGATCTCAGGTCAGATAATCGCAACGTGCCCGTTTTTGCATCATCTTCAGCCGATAAGTAAAGGCGTTGAATTGCGATGATAAAAGCTTCAGCCAAAGTATCGCGAAAATCCGGACGCGCCAAGCGAGCAGCGTCGCCTTCATTTGAAAGATATCCCAGATCCACGCGAACAGCTGGGGCTTGGGTCAACCGAAGTAAATCCCAAGCTTTGGCATGGGTGCGACAATTTAAAAGATCGGTACGCGCACAAATTTCTCGCTGGACCAAAGATGCAAATCTTTCACCAACAATTGAGTGAACTCCATGCGCATCGGCGCCATAGAAATAAGTAGCAACACCATGAGCGGTTGAATTCTTATTGGTATCTGTGTGGAGTGAAATTACCAGATCTGCACTGTTCTTATTAGCAAAAGAGATAATTTGATTTTCACTTAATACATTGCGCGGTCCACGAGTAAGGAAGACGCTGGCACCAAGTGCTAATAAACGACCTTCCAAACGTTGGGCAATGTCATAAACAATTTCAGCTTCTAGATCTCCAAAAGCTGGATCTATAACGATTACTTTATTAGCAAGTGCCGGTCCACGATTTCTCTGTGCAGCGCTTTCGCGCATTTGTGTTGGTGCACCACCAGAAACAATCTTTGTTAAACGAATCAAAGCGATAATTGTTGCCGGCCCACACTTGCCATCAACTTTTATACCAACTGATTTTTGAAACTCTTTGACGGCAGATTCTGTACGCTCACCAAAAATTCCATCGACGCGACCTGCGTTAAATCCCATCTCAGTTAAACGCGCTTGCAGCGCTGCCACATCATCACCATGCATCATCGGAGAAGGCTGCAGATTAAGTGAGCGATCACCTAACTTCCAGCGCGCTTCTTCCAGCGCGCGCAGAGTTGAGTCATTTAATTGACCTGTGACATGGAGCCCGCGCTCTTGTTGAAAAGAACGGATCTCATCAGGAGATAGTTCTTTCATAATGAATCTAAATCAACGAGTTGATTAGATGAACGCTTCTAGCTCTTTTAATAGAGCTGGCTTTGGCTTAGCGCCGATAATGGTCTTTACAACTTCACCATTTACATAAACATTTAACATCGGAATTGATGTCACGCCGTATTTGATGGCGATCGCTGACTCTTCATCGGTATTTAACTTCACGATAGTGAGCTTTTCGCCGTGTTCGTTTGAAATCTCATCCAAGATTGGTCCGACTGCGCGGCATGGGCCACACCATTCAGCCCAAAAATCAACAAGAACTGGCTTGCTGCTCTTGAGAACAACTTCATCGAAGTTAGCTGCTGTGACTTTTCCTGCGCTCATGTTTACTCCCTTTATAGATCTAACCTTGGTAATTTTCCTGGAAATTTATATTTGAAGCGTACTAGTGAGAAAGGAACTTTTCAGCATCAAGGGCTGCCTGGCACCCTGAGCCTGCGGCGGTGATCGCTTGGCGATAGGTGAAATCAACTAGATCACCACAAGCGAAAACTCCCTTGAGGTTTGTGCGCGTTGATCGACCATCTACTGAAACATAACCTTCTTCATTGAGGGTTACCTGAGATGTAACAAGTTCGCTGCGCGGAATATGCCCGATCGCCACAAATAAACCGGTGAAATCGCGCTTTGATTCTTCGCCAGTGACTGTATTGCGAAGTTGCAGCGCTTCAACTTTTTCGGCACCGAGAACATCAGTCACTTCGGTATTCCATAACATTTCAATCTTTGGATTAGATAGCGCGCGCTCGGCCATAATTTTAGAGGCGCGTAGCGAATCACGGCGGTGGATCAAAACAACTTTAGATGCAAACTTTGTTAAGAATGTCGCTTCTTCAACTGCTGAATCGCCACCACCAACTACTGCAATAACTTGATCACGGAAGAAGAAACCATCACACGTAGCACACCATGAAACACCGCGACCAGATAAGCGCTTCTCGTTAGTTAAACCAATCTCTTTATAAGCCGATCCCATTGCCAAGATAACCGCCTTAGCTTGCACGGTATTTCCAGAGCCATCTTTAAGTATTTTAATTTCGCCAGAGAGATCCATCTCAACAACATCATCGGTAATTAACTCAGCGCCAAAACGCTTAGCTTGCTTGCGCATACTGTCCATAAGATCAGGTCCCATGACGCCATCGACAAAACCAGGAAAATTTTCAACTTCGGTTGTGTTCATCAGCGCGCCACCTGCGGTGACAGAGCCTTCGTAAATAACTGGGTTTAACTGCGCGCGAGCAGCGTAGATAGCTGCGGTGTATCCAGCGGGGCCAGAACCGACAATTACAAGATCTCTTACCATGTGCTCAGCGTATCCATTTCTACTTATCTTTTACGAGCGGACTTACGTTTACTCAATAGTGAGATTGCAAACTCTTTAAGCGTTGCGATCTCAGTGATCTTTAGCGCGTGAGCGATAAATAAGAAACCAGCACCACCACCGGCTAATACAAAGGCCAGCCTTAGAACACCGATTAATGGCTTGGCGTCATCGTTATTCCAACCTAGGAAATATGCAAGCGCAAAGAAAGGGAGCATAGATAGAAATGAGGCAAAATATAAACGCAGGTGCTGGCCCATGAAATGCGAATACTCAAACTTACCAACATGTTTGCCAAGTAAAGAGATAGTTACTACCAGGCCGATGATGTAGCTAACTGCGAAGGCAATACCCAAGCCAATTGTTACATGTTCACTCTTAACGGTAGCTAAGAAAACGTAAGATAGAA
>CANIAV010000047.1 GCA_947465365.1 Actinomycetota bacterium
ACAGATGGCGCACATAACGCCGCCAGACCATATGCGCCATCGACATGGAACCAGATATCACGCGCATGGGTTGCAGCTCCTACAGTTTCTAAATCATCAATAATTCCCAAATTAGTTGTGCCACCAGTTGCAACGACTGCAAAGACGCGGGTTTTCGAGGTGGCGTGCAGGTTATCGATTGCCGCGCCCACTGCAGCGCCATGAATTTTGCGATCACTGCTGGGTTCGATCTGTAATAAGTCCACATCCATAATATGAGCGGCGCTAGCGATTGATGAATGCGCTTCGGCGCTGCAGGCGATTGCCCAGCGCGCAGTATCGGGATATTTCTTACGCGCATCAGCGCGCGCGGCAACTAACGCGGAAAGATTTCCATTAGTGCCACCTTGTACAAATACACCACCTGCAGATTGCGGCAAACCTGCTAAATCAGCGATCCAGCGCAGCGCTTGATTTTCCGCAAATACTGCACCTGCACCTTCTTGCCACGAACCACCATAAAGTGAACTTGCACCAACTACTAAATCAAAGAGGTTGGAATATTCAGTTGGAGCAGATGGGATAAATGCCAAGTTACGGGGATGATCCGTTGAAATACATGCTTTCGCTAAGACATTTGTAAATACCGCAAGTGCTTCATGGCCACCTAGACCTTTAGCGGTGATGGTATTGCCGACTTCGTTAAATAAATCTTCAGCCGTGCGCGGGCCATCTAGCGGTGGATCATCTTTGAGGCGGTGCAAGCTATAGGCCAAGATTTCCTTGGCGAGGGCTTCAACTTCCGGTGTGAAATTATGAATTGGCATAATCAGTGCGATTAGCCTTTCGAATTAAATTACGTAAGGTTGTAGGAAAGACAAAGGCGTGAAAGGGAAGAACGGCATACCAATAAAGCTGGCCACCAAGTCCGCGCGGTGAAAAAATCGCCTCTTGGCGCACGCTACGTATTCCATCTTTTTCTATAATTGTAAATTCCAACCAGGCTTTTCCAGGAAGAACCATTTCGGCATATAGCTTTAACCTAATGCCGCGTTCTAACTCTTCTACTCGCCAAAAATCTAAACTCTCACCAACGTGAAGAGTTAGCGGATCGCGACGGCCACGGCGTAATCCAACTCCTCCGAAGATACGATCTAAAAGTCCACGTAAATACCAGAGAAAATCAGCGCCATACCAACCATTTTCTCCACCGATACTTTCGATTGCCTGCCACAGCGCAGCTGAAGATGCTTGGGTCTCTTGTTCGCGGCTGTCACGCAAAACCATTTCGCCGGCCCAATCGGGATCTCCCTGCGCTTTCTGCCAAGGAGCGGTTGGATATGCCGCATCAGACCAACGAGTCATAACGTTGCGGTCGGCAATTCGCGAGAGCGCTAAATTAATTGCGCCTTCCACATCGATAAATCCTTCAGGTGGTGGAGCGATTATCGAATCAATACTTTTCTTTGGATCTGCGACAACTTCGCTGATTAAAGATTCAACTAATGGGCGTGCTAAAGATGTTGGTACAGGTGTTACGAGTCCGATCCAAAGGCTTGATAACTTCGGGGAAAGCACCGGAACTTGAATAATCCAACGTTTACGTAGCCCAGATAACTTGGCAAATTTCTGCATCATATCCGCGTAAGAAAGCACTTCCTTACCGCCGATATCGCAGATTTTTGAAACAGGTGTTGGTAACACTGCGCACTTGCGCAGGTAATAAAGCGCATCACGAATCGAAATCGGTTGCGTTAAATTTGAAACCCATTTTGGAGTTGTCATGACCGGCAAGCGATGCGTTAAATGGCGCAACATTTCAAAGGAGGCAGAACCTGAACCGATAATAATTCCAGCACGTAGTTCAAGAACTGGAACCTTGCCAGAGGCTAACTGTGTTCCGGTGTTCATACGCGAAGCTAAATGCTGGCTTCGGTTCTTATCATTGGCGATTCCACCTAAATAAATTATTTGTGAGATATTTTCTGCTTCCGCTGCCTGTGCAAAATTCTGCGCCATAGCATTTTCGACTTCATCAAAATTCTTTCCTGCGTTAATCGAATGCAGTAAGTAATAAGCGGTATGGACTCCATTTAAAGCCCGCCGCATATCGGCAAGGTTGTTGGCATTGCCGGCAACGATTTCAACGTCTTTGGCCCAAGGTTGCTCGCTAACTTTCTGCGCATCGCGAACCAAGACGCGGACTGCACATTTATCTGAAACTAAATCACGGACCAAACGGCCACCAACATAGCCAGATGCGCCTGTGACAAGGATTAGCCGCTGCGTTTTCATAGTTCAGAGCCTAGACTGCGGCTATGGCTTCTTCCACACGACCAAAAGTCGTAATTCTCGGGGCAGGTTTCGGCGGGCTCACCACCGCTAAAGCGCTGGCTAAAGACGCCGATGTCACCGTTGTTGATCGCCATAACTTCCAAACATTTCTGCCACTTCTATATCAAGTGGCAACTGCCGGGCTTGCCGCAGACCATGTCGCACATCCAGTCCGTGGAGCGCTACGTAAAAGTGGTGTGAAATTCCGAATGGGTTCACCTATTTCAGTCGACCACAAGAATAAAACGGTAAAGCTTGATTCATCTGAAACTCTCGAGTTTGATCATTTAGTTGTTGCACTCGGTTCTGCCACGGCAGATTTCGGCGTCAAGGGTGTTATGGAAAATGCACTTGGTATGAAGAGCGTTCACGAGGCAATTGGTATCCGTGCCGAAGTCATGCGCCGTTTTGAAGATCTCTGTCGTTTTGAAGATCAAACCCGACTTTCATTAAGTGTTGTTGGAGGCGGTCCAACTGGCGTGGAAATGGCCGGGGCTCTCGCAGAATTAAAAAAGGGTCCTTTAAATAACGATGAAGCAAATGCCGCAAAACATATCGATATCTACTTAATTGAAGCTGGGCCAAGAATCCTGCCGGCGTTTAGTGAAAAACTATCTGCACGTGCTAAACGAGATTTAGAAAAGCTAGGCGTTAAAGTTTTGCTAAATACAGCGGTGCAAGAAGTTAAACCCCGCCAGATATTAATTAAGAATGCAGATCCGGTGCCGTCAGAGGTAACAATTTGGGCAGCAGGGGTTAAAGGCGAACCAACTGGTGCACTACTTAATCTGCCACTCGAAGGAACTCGCATCAGCGTTGCTCAGAATTTACAGGTTAGCCATTATCCAAATATTTGGGCGATCGGTGATATCTCCGGTGCAAAAGGCGCCGATGGACGTTTCTTGCCGATGGTTGCACCAGTTGCAATGCAACAAGGGCGTTGGGTTGCTAAACAAATTATGCGCGCATCTCGCGGACAAGTTTTGCAAGATTTCAAGTACCTAGATAAAGGTTCGATGGCAACTATCGGTCGCCACAAGGCCGTTGTTCAATTTAAAGGCATACAAATTGCAGGAATACCTGCTTGGTATGCCTGGTTGTGGCTCCACTTGTTCTACTTACTTGGTGGGCGCAACAAGATCGGCACGATCGCTGATTGGACTTGGAACTATCTAACTTTTGATCGCGGCAATCGCCACATTATGGATAGCATGTAATTTGATGTCCGGCTATATAAATCTGCGCGGCCAGCAAATACATTCGCAAGAATGGGAAAATAATGGCGAAGCCGTAGTTCTTCTGCACGGAGGTTTAAGTCAAACTTCGCATTGGGATTATGTTTTAGCTCCTGATCTTGAACCCGATTTTCATCTCTTTGCTTACGATCGCGCAGGTCATGGTTACACCGCAGATCAAGCAGAATCTTTTCACTTTAAATTTCAAATCCGCGAAGCCATTGCCTATCTAGAAGATGTTGTAAAAGAACCGGCTCATTTAATTGGTTGGTCAGATGGTGGAATCATCGCAATGTCGATCGCTATCGCTCGACCAGAGTTAGTTAAATCCTTGGTCCTAATAGGTGCGAATTATCATTATTCTGGCACGCTAATTCATCTCCCCTTTGTTGAGCCAAGTGAAGAAGATAAAGCCGAATATATGGAAACATCACCAGATGCACCTCACACACAGGTGGAGAAGATAAAGAAGATGTTAAGTATTTGGGAGACTGAACCTGATATCCCGCTTAGCGATTTAGCAAAAATTCAATGTCCTACCTTGATAATTGCTGGTGATGATGATGTTATTTCACACGAGCACACCCTTGAGATGTATCGCGCCATTGAGTTAAGTCAGCTGGCGATCATTCCCGGTACATCACATATTGCGCCTAAGGAAAAGCCAGCGCTATTTAGCGCTTTAGTACAGCAGTTTTTAACAGATTTAAATTATCCGATGACCAAGATGCCGATTCGGCGAGTTAGCAATCAACCGGAACAATAGTTCCGGTCTTCACATCATAAATCGCACCTGCCACAGTCACGCCTTCGCGCAATAATGGATAGGCGCGGATGCGATTGACGTCAATTGCGAGCGCACCTTCTTGATCACGAGTTGTACGAAATTCCAGTGAGCGAGTGTCAACGTCAAACTTCTCATCGATAAGTGCGTGGATATCTGCTTCATCACCGCGCGCCATTGCGCAATCGGTATGTGGCATAACCAAGATGCGATCGACATTTAAAAGATAGGTGGCCAGCACAAGTGTGCGGATAACGTCTTCCGTTACACGGGCTCCAGCGTTACGTAAAATCTTGGCATCTCCCGAGCGCATGCCAACGACAGACAAGGGATTGATACGCGAATCCATGCAGGTAACGATTGCTAGACCCTTTGCGGCGCGGCCGGTGAGTTCTGAGTATTTAAATGACTTTATATATTCGGCATTTGCCGCGATTAGATCGTCAAATTGCTCATGAGGAAACGAATAGTTCTTCATCGTTACCCTTTCGCATTGGGTTGAAACTGCGAGCCCCCCGTCAGGATTGAACTGACGACCTGCGCATTACAAGTGCGCTGCTCTACCACTGAGCTAGAGAGGCTTGCCGCCTTTGTGAGGCAACGGGCGTAATTATGGCAGTTAACGCCGTAATCTAAAAATCATCAATCTCGGCAGCGTAAACAGGTAGGTTTGGCGCTATGCGATTGGGCGTTTTAGATGTGGGTTCAAACACCGTCCATCTCCAAGTCGTTGATGCGCACCCTGGTGCTCGCCCAAGCCCGGCTACCAATCAAAAAGTCGAGCTGCGACTTCACGAATATTTGAATAAAGATGGCGAAATAACCGCAGAAGGCGTTGCACTACTTGAAGCATCAATTGAAGATGCAATTTCACATGCTAAAGAGTTTGAAACTGAAGAGATCTTGGCTTTTGCTACATCCGCAATTCGTGATGCAAAAAATGGCAAAGAAATTCTGGCCGAGATAAATCAGAAATTTGAAATAGATCTGCAAGTTCTCTCTGGTGATGATGAAGCACAGATGACTTTCTTGGCAGTACGACGTTGGCTCGGTTGGTCCAGCGGTCGTTTGCTCGTCTTAGATATCGGTGGCGGCTCACTTGAAATCGCCGTTGGTGATGACGAACGTGCCGAGGCAACTGTTTCACTTCCGCTTGGTGCATCCCGTTTAACCCGCGAATATCTAGGCTCTGATCCCCATACCTCGAAAGAGATAAAAGCTTTAGAAACTTATGTACTAGATGCGGTTAAGAGTTCAGTACCAGAAGACATCATGGATCACGTAGCCGATCATTTCGTTGCAACCAGTAAAACCTTTAGAACTCTAGCTCGCTTGGGTGAACATTGGTTTGACGATAATCCCAAGTATTTAAAGATTAACTCGCTCACCAAAATGATTCCAAAGATGCAAGATATGTCTAATAAGGAACGTGCTGAATTGCCAGGTGTTTCTCAAAGCCGGGCGCGCCAAATTGTGGCGGGTGCGATCGTGGCGCGTACTGTTATGGAAAGGCTGCACATCAGCGAACTAGAAATTTGCCCTTGGGCGCTACGCGAAGGAATTGTTCTGCGTTGGCTCGATTGGATGGAGCGTTAACTCCTTTAAATTAGCCTTAAATTAAAGGCTCATCGATCCAGTCACAAGCAATTACAACACCTGCGCGACAATGCAGAACGATGGCTTGAGCCGGTTCTAAATCGCGATCCATAGATTTAAAGTATTTCTTTCCAACTAACTTCTTTACTACCTTCGGAAGAATTGGATTATGGCTACACACAATTGCTGGAATACCGCGATCCATTAAATCTTGAACATAATCCAGCGGTGCTTCGCGATCTTTGGCAAAACCATATTCAGATAAATCCGAAGCGAAGATCGGAGTTTTTTTGAGCGAACGCGCCATGACATCTACTGTTTCGATACAGCGCAGCGCATCTGATGTGTGAATCTCTAAATCGCCATATGGCATATAAATTGGAAGTAAACGCTTGGCCTGTAATTGACCGCGGTGTTCTAGTGGACGATCACCGTCATCGCCATCCCAATCGGTGCGCTTTAGCGCCTTGGCATGGCGCAGCAAAATAATTGGGAAGGTATCAGTGCCGAATTCCAAGAAGTAATCAACAATCGCGCGATCATCTTTATTAGTTAACTTTTCTTTAGCCTTCTTCGGCGCTAACCATTCAACTTGATCTACTTCTATCGGATCT
>CANIAV010000048.1 GCA_947465365.1 Actinomycetota bacterium
GAATTTTTAGAGGCGCTGCGCTTTGATTTAGGAAGCCCTGAAGTCTTCGTCTTCACGCCCAAGGGGAGTGTTATTGCATTGCCAGGTGGATCAACGCCGGTCGACTTTGCTTACTCTGTTCATACCGATGTCGGCAGTCGTTGCGCTGGCGCAAAGGTAAATGGCCGATTAGTTCCCTTGGATTCTCGTTTGGTGAATGGTGATGTCGTTGAGATCGTCACTAATAAGAGCGAGAACGCCGGACCATCGCGTGATTGGTTAAATTTTGTTAAATCACCTCGTGCGCGCTCCAAAATCAAGGCTCATTTCAGCAAAGAACGTCGGGAAGAAGCCATCGATGCGGGCCGCGAATCTATTGCTCGTCAGATGCGCAAAGCTGGGTTGCCGCTACAGAAGATTTTCGCTGGACATTCACTATTGGAACTCGCACATGATCTGCGATATCCAGATATCTCCGCGCTCTATAGCGCAGTGGGGGATGGCCATGTTTCGGCGGCATCGATCATCGAAAAGTTGGTTCACGCACTTGGTGCCGAAGATTCACATCCCGAGCCAACCATGGAAAATATTCCAACGGGCTCTCACGTTGTTCGTCGCTCCAGCAGCGCTATCGAAGTAGAAGGCGTTGGAGATGTTTTAGTAAAGCTAGCTCGTTGTTGCACACCGGTACCAGGAGATTCGATTATTGGATTTATTACTAAAGGCAGTGGTATTTCTGTACATCGTGAAGATTGCATCAACGCCGCTGATTTGCAGCAAAACCAAGGTGAGCGAATCGCTAATGTTAGATGGCTAGAAGGAGCAGGTAGCGTCTTCTTGGTAAATATCCAGGTGGAGGCTCTGGATCGTCCGCGACTTTTGGCGGATGTAACTCGAACTTTGTCAGAGCAGCAGGTAAATATCCTCAGTGCAGCGGTAAATACCTCAAAGGATCGAACAGCGATCTCTAAATTTACCTTTGAGATGGCAGATGCAACACATTTAGATTCTGTATTAGCCGCCGTTCGCGCTGTTGAAGGCGTGTATGACGTTTATAGAAATTAGTTAAATTCGGCCAAAGATTTTTCAGCTTCAGCGAGCCAGACTTTACGGGCAATTGCTGAATCAAGTGCTTCCTTGGCCTTCTTAGCATTTCCTGCGGCTTCAGACTTTGCAGCAATCTTCTCGTAATTTGCGATTGAATCAGCAAGTTGTTTAACCACATCTGCGGCGCGCGCCTTAGCGGCCGGATCTGTCTTACGCCAGATTTCTGCCTCTGCGCTCTTTATCGCTTCTTCGACTTTGGCAACGCGCGCATCTAGTGCGGCACGCTTATCACGGTGAGTGATTCCAATCTTGGTCCAAGCGCTGAAGAGTTCGCGGAAGGCGGCCTTAGCCTGCTTTACATCAGTAAAAGGAACCAGCGCTTCGATTTGAACAATTAACTCCTCGCGCTTGATTAAGTTAGCGCTCATCGATACTTCGCGCTTTTCTAAATCAGCGTTCTTTGCTGTGAAGAATTGATCCTGGGCGCCCTTGAATTTTGCCCACAACTTGGCATCATCACTTGGCTTGCCACGACCGGCGGCCTTCCATTGATCCATAAGCGTTTTAAATTTACGTGCGGTTGGAACCCATTCAGTAGAAGTTGCCAGTGCAGTTGCTTCTTCAACTAGCGCTTTCTTAGCAGCTGTTACCTTTGAGGTTGTCTCTTCCAAGGTCGCAAAGTGGGTACGACGGCGCTTATCGAATTTATTACGTGATGCGGAAAAACGCTTCCAGAGATCAGCATCTGCCTTTTTATCTAAACGAGGCGCTGATTTCCATTCTTCGAGAAGAGTCTTAAGGCGATCGCCAGTTACCTTCCAGTTTTCAGAGAGAGTTAGTGACTCAGCCTCGGCAACTATCTTCTCTTTCTCAATTAAAACTTGTTCGCGACGAGCAGCCTTTTCTGCCGCTTCAGCCGCCTTCTTAGCTTCATATGCTTCACGATGGCCTTCAATTAGCGGTTCGATCTGTTCGACTGAGGCGGAAAGGGCAGCGAGATCACCAACGCCATTTAGCTCGGCTACCTGCTGGCGCAATTTCTTAACGGCGTCGTAGGCATCAGATGGAACCATCGCACCGCTTGTAACGCGCGCTGCGGTAAGTGCAACTTCAGATGCTAAAGCTTCAAACTTGCGAACAAAATATTGCAACGCTTCTTCGGCAGTTTTGCCGGGGTAAGAGCCAACTGCTTTCTCTCCTTGTGGAGTGATCACATAGACAGTTCCGTCTTCACCTACTCGACCGAATTTTGAAGGATCACCGATTAGGGCGCTAGCTGCACTTAAAATAGTTGGTGCAATCGGTGCGATATTGATTGATCCTGGAGTTATGTTCTCGGTCATGGTTTTTCCCTTTCAGCGCGTCGGCTCGTTTAAGCCTTCGTTGTTGGAGCGTGTAAGACGGATATTGCAGAGATAAAAGGTACCCTGTCTTACTGCGCAGTGAAAGTTCGCGCTTAAATATCGGGTTACTGGAGGGGTTATTTATGTTTGTCACCTCCTATCCAGCTCCGATGTATGCCACGAATTGCTGGATCATCGCTTCAGCCCCTGGGCAAGAGTGCATCATCATCGATCCAGGTATGCCGGATATTTCCCATGAGATAACCGCCATCGTCGCCGAGTATCACCTGAAACCAGTAGCCACCTTAATGACGCATGGACATCTTGATCACACTTTTTCGGTAAAACCTTTAGCTGATGGTTATGGGATTCCTAGTTATATACATGCCGAAGATCGCCAATATTTATTGAAGCCGCAGGGTGCTCATGGCCCAGAATTTATTGCAACGTTAGATGCAATGACTTTCGAAGAACCGCTTGATATGCGTAATTTAAAACACGGTGAGTTAATTGAAATTCTCGATATGAAGATCACTGCAATCCATTCACCAGGCCATACCAAAGGAAGCACGATGTTCTCCATAAATGATGAGCTCTTAATCTCCGGTGATGTCCTCTTTGCCGGCGCGATTGGCAGAACAGATCTACCTTCAGGATCGCACGATGCCATGATCAAAACCTTGAAAACTCGGGTTCTCCCGCTCAGTGACGATCTGCGAGTACTACC
Source organism: Actinomycetota bacterium (assembly GCA_947465365.1). Taxonomy (GTDB): domain Bacteria; phylum Actinomycetota; class Actinomycetes; order Nanopelagicales; family Nanopelagicaceae; genus Planktophila. The sequence continues at coordinate 3,097 of CANIAV010000048.1, forward strand.
AGGGCATGGACCTGAGACCACAATTAAATTCGAGCGAAAAAATAACCCTTATCTGAAAGAATTACGGGTATGAAGTACGAAAAGATCCAAGCGCCAAAAGGGGTTAGCGAATACGCGCCTCCACTTTCGGCTGCCTTTGAATGGGTTCGTAACTCCTTAATTGCTCCAGCGAAATTGGCGGGATATCAATTGATGGAACTACCGGTATTTGAAGATACCGCGCTCTTCTCACGTGGCGTTGGTGAATCTACAGATGTTGTTTCCAAGGAGATGTACACCTTCGAAGATCGCGGCGGTCGTTCAATCACACTTCGCCCCGAAGGCACAGCTGGTGTAATGCGCGCGGTAATTGAAAAAGGTTTAGATCGCGGGCAACTTCCAGTAAAGGTTTGGTATTCGGGTCAATTCTTTAGAGCAGAACGTCCGCAGGCAGGTCGCTACCGTCAATTTTATCAAGTTGGGATCGAGGCAATTGGCTTAGATGATCCGGCAATTGATGCTGAAGTAATTGCTATTGCAGATCAAGGATTTAAAGCAATTGGGCTACGTAACTATCGTCTGGAAATTACATCGCTAGGAGATGCGCAATCTCGTGCAGCACATCGAGTGGATTTACTTAAATTTATCGCCAAGCTAGATCTTGACGAAGCAACCAGCGCGCGCGCAGCAATAAATCCGCTACGTCTATTTGATGATAAACGTCCGGAGATGAAAGAGGCGATGCAAGGTGCACCGTTACTACTTGATTATCTCTCGCCAGAATCTTTAGCCAATTTCACACAAGTAAAGAAGTATTTAGATCAGATGGGCATTGCCTACGAAGTAAATCCTCGCATGGTGCGCGGTTTGGATTACTACACCGGTACGACCTTTGAATTTATTCATGCAGATCTTGGCGCCCAATCTGGGATTGGTGGCGGAGGACGTTATGACGGACTTATGGAAATTCTTGGTGGGCAATCACTTTCTGGCATTGGTTTTGGTTTAGGTGTTGATCGCGCACTGCTTGCAGCACAAGCTGAAGGAGTTATAAAAGAAGATCAATTCACATCTGATCTATTTATTATTCCACTGGGCGATAATCAGAAATCGGATGCTTTGCTACTTGCGACGCAACTTCGCGCGGCCGGAATTCGTACCGAGATCGCTTTCGGCGATCGCGCCTTAAAGGGGGCGATGAAGGCTGCGGATAAGAGTGGATCTCGCTATGTCGTGATTATTGGCGATTCTGAGGTTGCATCTGGCATCGTTGAACTCAAACGTATGAGCGATGGCACGACAACTTCGGTTAAGATTAGCGAATTACAGAAGGCCCTAATCGGGGCTCTCTAAAGTCTGATTTAAGAATTTAAGGCGGGCAATCACGAGATGTTACGTACCCACGACGCTGGTTCATTGCGCGCAACTGATGCCGGTCAAATTGTTTCTCTGGCTGGCTGGGTAGCTCGTCGTCGCGATCATGGCGGCGTTGCCTTTATCGATCTGCGCGATGCCACCGGCTCTGTTCAAGTCGTTATCCGCGATGAGGCGCTAGCTGGCCAATTACGCGCAGAATGGTGTCTGCAGATCACCGGCGAAGTTGTTTTACGTCCGGACGGAAATGCCAATTCAGCGTTACCAACGGGCGCCATCGAAATTATGGGCGATGATGTCAAAGTATTGAGTGAATCTGCAGCACTTCCTTTTCCGGTAGATAGTGGCAATGATTCAGAAATTTCAGAAGAAGTTCGCTTGAAGTATCGCTACTTGGATCTACGTCGCGAGAAGCCAGCGGCTAATTTGCGATTGCGTTCAAAAGTTACTTCGACAATCCGGCGTGTAATGGAAGATCTGGATTTCCTAGAGATTGAAACTCCTTACTTAACTCGCAGTACCCCGGAAGGAGCGCGTGATTTTCTCGTTCCAGTTCGCTTGCAACCCGGTAGCTGGTACGCGCTTCCTCAATCTCCACAACTCTTTAAGCAGTTATTGATGGTTGCGGGTATGGAGCGTTACTACCAAATCGCACGATGTTTCCGTGATGAAGATTTCCGCGCCGATCGCCAACCAGAATTCACCCAACTCGATATTGAGATGTCCTTTATTGATCAAGCAGATATTTTGGCAGTTGCTGAGAAATTGCTCGTAAGGATTTGGAAAGAGGCGGTTGGTTTTGAAATTAAGACCCCGATTCGCCACATGACATATGCAGATGCCATGCAGAACTATGGTTCTGATAAACCAGATCTACGTTTTGATCTGCAACTCGTCGAACAGACAGAGTTCTTTGCCAAGACAGAATTCCGAGTCTTCCAAGCACCTTATGTTGGCAGCGTCGTAATGCCAGGGGGTGCATCATCTCCACGTCGTGAGTTAGATGCTTGGCAAGATTGGGCGAAAGCACGTGGAGCTAAAGGTTTGGCGTACATTCTTGTAAATGAAGATGGCACTTTAGGCGGACCGGTTTCGAAAAATATTTCAGAAGTAGAAACTGCGGGAATTGTGCAAGCAGCTGGCGCTAAGCCAGGGGATGCGATCTTCTTTGCAGCTGGCGAACGCAGTGGATCACTGCAACTACTTGGTGCGGTTCGCTTAGAAATCGGCAAACGCTGCAACCTAATTAATGAAGGCGCCTGGGAATTTCTCTGGGTAGTCGATGCGCCGATGTTTGAACCAACTGATAACGGGGGATGGACTGCGGTGCACCATCCATTTACTGGACCTAAACCAGAGTTTGCAAAGAGTTTTGCGACAGATCCTGCAAATGCGTTGGCTTATGCCTATGACATAGTTCTTAACGGAACTGAGCTCGGTGGTGGATCGATTCGTATCCACGATCGCCAAATTCAGAAGGATGTCTTTAGCGTAATTGGGCTTAGCGATGAAGAAGCTACCAGCAAATTTGGCTTCTTACTTGAAGCATTTAACTATGGACCACCACCACATGGTGGAATCGCACTGGGCTTAGATCGCGTTTGCGCATTGCTGACCGGTAGCGATTCGATTCGTGAAGTAATTGCATTCCCAAAGACTGCCAGTGGCGGAGATCCGCTAACTGGTGCGCCAACGCCAATCACGCCAGCACAGCGTAAAGAGAGCGGCATCGACGGCCTACCGAAAGCCGAAAGCAAGAGTTAAGAGCCTTCTCAGGTAGGCTCTACTTATTAACTTTTCTTAACTATAACCAGCAATACCTAGCGAGAGGTGAGAACAATGGTGACCGGCCCAGGAGGAATAGCGACGATAATTGCTGCTTGTTCTCTGCTAGTCATTGCCATCGCCATCTCTTACGCGGTGATTCGGATCGGTCGCTTTATTGATGAGGCAAAGACCTCGCTGAAGACCATGACCGATGAGACAGCTCCGCTAATTCATGAATCAACTAGAACCGTTGAATTGATCAATAGTCCACTCGAAAGTTTTGCTCGTATTACCAAGAATGTTGAAGATGTAACAAGCAA
>CANIAV010000049.1 GCA_947465365.1 Actinomycetota bacterium
GCGATCTTTGGCAAAACCATATTCAGATAAATCCGAAGCGAAGATCGGAGTTTTTTTGAGCGAACGCGCCATGACATCTACTGTTTCGATACAGCGCAGCGCATCTGATGTGTGAATCTCTAAATCGCCATATGGCATGTAGATCGGAAGTAAGCGCTTTGCCTGTAATTGACCGCGGTGTTCTAGTGGACGATCACCATCATCGCCATCCCAATCGGTGCGCTTTAGCGCCTTGGCATGTCGCAGCAAAATAATTGGGAAGGTATCGGTGCCAAATTCCAAGAAGTAATCAACGATCGCGCGATCATCTTTATTAGTTAACTTCTCTTTAGCCTTCTTCGGCGCTAACCATTCGACTTGATCGACTTCTATCGGATCTGGATGGCCGGTCATTTCTGTGGCATGTGCTGACCAAAAACGAACTTCTTTAGGCGCGCCTTCTAATTTGTAAACAACTGTTCCGATTTCAGGTCCGAAGATCGATTCGTAACCAGTCTCTTCTTGAATTTCGCGATAGCCAGCTGAGATATGAGATTCACCAGCTTCGACTTTTCCTTTGGGTAGTGACCAATCGTCATATTTTGGGCGGTGAACAATTGCAATTTCCAGATCACCGTTTTCGACCTTGCGCCATAAAACAGCACCAGCTGCTTGAATCAAAGGTGCCGCAACTTCTTTCGCCATTAGTGCACCTTCTTATATCGCTTGATATAGATGTTTTGCAGATCTTGTAGTGGCTCACCGGCAGCGTTCTTAGCCACCCGCAGCCACTTCTCTTCCGATTGGTGCCAGCTAGCAGTTTGATCACTTAGCGAGAGATCAAAGATTTCTTGGAGCGAAGTTTTATGTGCGGGACGATCGATGCGTACCAAACTCTCTACACGACGATCTAAATTGCGGTGCATTAAATCTGAGCTACCTATCCAGTATTCGTCATCGCCACCATTTACAAAGTGATAAATACGCGAATGTTCCAGAAATCTTCCGAGGATAGAACGAACGTGAATATTCTCAGATAACCCAGGAATGCCCGGCTTAAGCGAACAAATTCCGCGGATTACTAGATCAACTTTTACACCAGCTTGTGATGCTTCATAAAGGGATTCCACAAACTCTTCATCAAGAAGCGAGTTTAATTTCATCTGGATACCTGCGGGACGACCGGCTTTAGCGTTTGCAATCTCTAGCGCAATCTTTTCTAACAACCCGGTTCGCAGAGTCCGAGGTGCAACTAAGAGACGGGAATACGTTGAGTGCGGGGCAAAGCCAGATAATTGATTAAATAACTTGGTTAGATCTTCTGTTAAAACTGGATCTGCACTGAGCAGACCTAGATCTTCATAGAAGCGCGCTGTCTTTGGGTTGTAGTTACCGGTTCCCATGTGACAGTAAAGTCGCAAACCTTGGGCCTCATCTCGCACAACTAAAGAAATTTTGGCATGCGTCTTCAAACCCATTAGACCGTATACAACATGCACGCCAGCAGCTTCCAGTTTGCGCGCCCAGCGCACATTTGCCTGCTCATCAAAGCGGGCGCGAATTTCAATAACGGCAAGCACTTGTTTGCCCGCCTCTGCTGCTTCAATTAAAGCTTCGATAATTGGTGAGTCACCCGATGTGCGATACAAGGTTTGTTTAATCGCCAATACATTGGGATCTTGCGCTGCATGCTGCAAGAACTGCACAACTGAAGAGGTAAAAGACTCGTATGGGTGGTGGAGCAAGATCTCGCCTTGGCGAATCGCTGCGAAAAACAGGTCAGGTTCCTCTGAATCAACTTCGCGCAGCGCAGCTACTGTGCGCGATCTAAAGGCTGGATATTTGAGTTTAGGTAAATCTAAATCAGCGATCTTTGTCAGATCGGTTAGATCAAGTGGTGCCGGTAAGGATAAAACATTTGCTGGGTTGATATCGAGTTCTTCACAGAGCGTTTGTAGTAAGTGCTCGTCAATGCCTTCTTCAATCTCCAAGCGAACCGGCGGCCCAAAACGTCTACGTGCTAACTCTTGCTCAAGTGAGTTAAGTAAATCTTCGGTGTCTTCTTCTTCAAGTTCGATATCTTGATTACGGGTAACACGGAAAGTGTAATGATCTTGAATAAGCATTCCTGGAAAGAGTTCTTGGAGATGGATAGCAATTAGCTCTTCCAGTGGCAGAAAGCGTTTGCTGTGCGGCGCTGGGCTAACTGCAATCAAGCGCGAAAGAATTGGTGGCACTTTAACTCTGGCAAAGTATTCTTCGGAGCTCTTTGGGTTTTTAACTATTACCGCCAAGTTAAGGGAGAGCCCTGAAATATATGGAAATGGGTGGGAAGGATCAACCGCAAGCGGCGTTAAAACCGGAAAGATGCGATCGCTGAATATGCGAGAGACATGGGTGCGCTCGTCATCGCTTAGATCATCCCAATGGATAATTTCAATATCGTGGGTTTTAAGTTCGGGGGCGATCTTCTTTTTAAATAACCTGGCATGTCTTTGCGAAAGATCACGAACACGCACTGAGATCGCCTCAATTAACTCTGCTGCAGTAAACCCAGCTGAGTTAATTAAATGTGGGTTGGTCTCAAGCTTTCCAAGGACTGATGCCACGCGCACCATGTAGAACTCATCTAAGTTAGAGGCAAAGATAGTTAAGAAGCGAACGCGTTCTAGTAAAGGAATTGATTCATCTTCGGCTAATTCAAGAACACGTTCGTTAAAGGAGAGCCAGCTAATCTCGCGATCAATCAAGTGAGCAGCATCAGGCATAGGTTCATCATCTCCTCTCTAAGTGAATTTCAAGTAATCGCTATATGGACAGCGGCTAAACAGGCCAGCTGGTAGGCGTTGGATACTTGGCTACACGACCATCGCCAGATGATTTACCGCGCAAGCGCCGCCAAACCCAAGGCAGTGCAAATCCGAAGAACCATAGTGCAGAAATTAACCGCTTCTTTAGCCACGGAGTCGGTTCTGCCGGTGGCAGCGGAACTCGCCAGCTGGGATTAAATGGATATCCCAATTTTTCTAATAAGGCTTGGGCAACACGATTGTGTCCTTCAGCATTTAAATGAAGTCGATCAAAGGCAAGGAATCGATTATCGCTAAAGAAAGTTTCATTATTTGCATCGACAATGATTGCACCAACTTCAGCGCCGACTTTGCGAACGATCTTATTAAATTCCCCGAATCTAGCCGCCCAAACATCCGAGCCGCGACCAGTATTGCCAGTGCGTTCTAAAACTGTAAATAACATAAGCGTTGCACCGGTTGCGGCCGCCCGACGCACAGCCTCTGCATAAAGTGCTTGCGCAACTTCGGGTTTATATCCTGGACGCAGCGCATCGTTAGCACCGGCATGAAATGTAAGCAAAGTATCTGGGCCAGTCACATATTTAATTGCAACTGGCAGCTGATCATCAATTACTTGTTTCAATAATTTGCCACGAACTGCCAGATTTACATAAGTAAATCCAGGTGCCTCATTGGCCATTACATCTGCGATGCGATCGGCCCATCCCCGATATTGTCCGTTAACCATCTCGTCGGACATGCCTTCGGAGTACGAATCTCCGCAGACGATTAAACGTTGGTATTTCATCCCATTACTCTCTCTAAATATTTACTTGCGGCGCTGCTCGTCAACCCAGAACAAGGCAATCGATGTTGCCACGCTTGCGTTAAGTGATTCAGTTGTTGCGCGCATTGGAATCGATACAACCAAGTCGCACTTCTCGCGCACTAAACGCGACAAGCCTTTACCTTCGGAACCAACAACAACCATTACATTCTCTTTGGCAACTTTCATGCCGCTCAAAGTTTCATCTGATTCGCCATCTAAACCGATGACAAAACAGCCTATTTTCTTCGCATCTTCGATGGTGCGCGCCATATTGGTTACCTGCGCAACCGGCAAACGAGCTGCCGCACCGGCGGAAGATTTCCAAGCAGATGCCGTCATTGCAGCTGCGCGACGTTCAGTCATAACAACACCTGCTGCACCAAATGCTGCAGCGCTTCGCACAATTGCACCAAGGTTTCGTGGATCTGTCACGCCATCGAGTGCCACAATTAAAATTGGGTGGTTAGCGCGTTCTGTTATCTCCTGGAAAGAAGAGTATTGGTAAGGCTTAATCGCCAAGATTATTCCTTGGCTATTGGCGCTGATGCCTTCGATTTCGGCGCGGTGTACTTCGCGAATTGGTAGCTGATGATGCAGAGCAAGTTGTAATGATTCAGCAACGCGATCATCAACATCAATGCTGCGCGCAACAATCAATTCGGTTGCTGGAACGCTGGCGCGAAGTGCCTCAAGTACGGCATTGCGACCTGAAACAATTTCGCCCTTTGGCTTTTCACTTCGGCCCGTGCGAGTACGTGGAGCTGCTTTCTTTTCGGCAGCCTTCTTTCGCTTAGCAGCTGCGTGATACGGACGATCTTCCGCCTTTGGCGTTGGACCTTTTCCTTCTAAGCGACGCTTATTCTTTCCACCGGTTCCACCAGTTGGTCCCTTTTTAGAACTAGTTCGAGCTGCGCCACGAGGTTTTGCAGAGCCGGCCATTTACTTCTCGCTTATCTGTGAGATAGACCAACGCGGTCCTTGTGCTGTGTCTTCAATAACTATTCCAAGTGCAGCAAGTCCATCACGAATCTGATCAGATGCTGCAAAATCTTTACGGTCACGCGCTGCCGCACGTTGTGCCAACGCTAATTGGATAACACCATCAAGTGCACCAGTTAAATCAGCGCCACCAGAAGTTGCAAAGGCGGAATCAAATGGATCGCAACCAAGTACTTCAAGTGCCCCGCGAATTTCATTAGCAGATGAAGAAATAACTGCCTTATCACCCGAAGTTATTGCGCTATTTCCTAGGCGCAACGCCTCAGATATGCCTGCCAAAGCAGTTGGCACCGCTAAATCATCGTTCATGGCATCGCTAAAGCCTTGCGAAATAACTGGCGTTGGAGCCGATCCCAGAATTTCAGTTGCACGAGTTAAGAAGCTTTCAATTCTGCGAAAGGCTGTTGCAGATTCAGAAAGCGCATCGTGTGAGAATTCCAGCATCGAACGGTAATGCGCGCTGCCGAGATACCAACGTAACTCAATTCCGCGCACCGTCTTTAATAATTCGGCTACCTGAAGTGAATTACCTAGTGACTTACTCATCTTTTCACCGGATGCGGTAACCCAAGCGTTATGCATCCAGCGCTTAGCAAATGCATATCCAGCAGATTCAGATTGGGCGATCTCATTTTCATGATGCGGGAAGATTAAATCTAAGCCACCACCGTGGATATCAAATGCTTCGCCAAGATATGCCTTAGCCATCGCCGAGCATTCCAAGTGCCAACCCGGGCGGCCCGGACCCCACGGAGTTGGCCATGATGGATCTCCTGGCTTTGCTGCTTTCCATAAAGCAAAATCACGTGGATCTTTCTTATTTGTCTCATCAGCATCTGCAGCCGGTTGTAGATCATCTAGCTTTTGACGAGAAAGTGTTAGATAAGAACTTAGCTTGCGCACATCTAAATAAACATCACCATTGCCCGGCGCATATGCCGCACCACGTTCAATTAACAAAGCCATTAACTCAATCATCTGAGTTATATGCCCTGTGGCACGCGGTTCGTAGGTCGGTGGCTGCACATTTAGAGCAGCGTAAGCATCAGAGAATGCGCGCTCGTATTTCATGGCAACTGCCCACCAAGGAGCCTTTTCATGGACTGCCTTATGCAAAATCTTGTCATCGATATCGGTGACGTTGCGAATAAAGGTTACGTTGTAGCCAGATTTAGTTAACCAGCGGCGCAAAATATCGAAGTTAACGCCAGAGCGAACATGGCCAATATGAGGAGGCGCTTGAACAGTTGCCCCACATAAATAGATTCCGACTTCGCCAGCTTTCAGCGGCACAAATGCAGATGTGGTTCGCGTTAGCGTGTCATATAAAGATAGCGAACTCATTGGCTAAGTCTATCTTGCAAGGGTTATTTAGAATAAATCAGCGCTGATGCAATGGCGGCTATGCCCTTGCCTTCACCGGTTAAGCCCATTCCATCGGTTGTTGTTGCAAGTAGCGCGACTTCTGCGCCACCTAAGGCCGCAGATAGCGCAGCGATCGCCTCAACGCGACGTGAACCAATCTTGGGGCGATTGCCAATTACTTGCACTGATACATGTGAAATTTTATATCCGCTCTTTTCAACTAAAGCTAAAGTCTCTTTCAATAACGTGACACCAGATGCACCGGCATATTCAGGTTTATTTGTTCCAAAGTTTGATCCCAGATCACCCAAACCGCTTGCCGCAAAGAGCGCATCACAAATTGCATGCGCTGCCACATCGCCATCGGAATGTCCTTCAACTCCATCTTGATCTGGCCATAACAAACCGGCCAACCACAGTGGGCGACCTGATTCGAAGTGATGGGCATCAACGCCAACGCCAGTTTTAAAGACAGTTGATTGCCCTAAGAATTGCAGCGCAGTTGCTAAGTCAGACGGAGTTGTAATTTTTAGCGCACGTTCTTCA
>CANIAV010000050.1 GCA_947465365.1 Actinomycetota bacterium
ATTGCACGAGCACCTAATAGTCCTGCAGCAACAATTAAGGGTTGGGCGTTGGCAGTATCTTTAATCTCATCTGCATCTGCCGTTGTGCCAAGACGCACTAAATCTAAATTAATTTCATGCGACCACTGAGTGAGTAAAAGTTTCGCGGCCGGATCTGCGATCCATGGCGCGAGCATCCCGGGAGTTTGCGCTCCTTGACCAGGTGCTATGAAGGCGAGCATGGTGGCGATTTTAGGCGAGTTGAGCAATTACTACCAAGTATTACGCGTGTGCTTTGGATCTAAATCTTTACCTGGCTTGGAGTAAGCAATTCTTGTGGAATATCGTTTTGTAGGTCATTTAGCGATTTAGCCAGATGCTTAAATCTCTGACGCAGAATGTAGATAATTTCTGCGCCACTTAACCAAATAAGTCCCGGCAGTAGATCAACGCTGCGCTTTAAGAACCAAGGTGTTCCGTTACGTAACATCCAGAGAATCGAATCTTTGCGACTTCGATTATTTACTGGATCTATCTGGACATCTCCAACAAAATAACCACGTTCTCTTAGCAACGTGGCAAATTGTTCTGCAATAAATTGATGGCCAAATTTGCTTGGATGCATGCGATCGACATGCCACTTCTCGCGCTCATAAATTCCAGAAAGGGCGCGAGTCGGCAATGTGACTGCACCAAATTCTTTACTAAGTCGATGTGTCGCCTCGTTAACCGCATTCACGCGTCTGCGGCAGATACGACCAACCAGATAGGGCATTGGGACAATGACCGTTGGATCATGTAGCTCTAGCAACATAATGGTTGAGCCATTAGATACAAGCTCGACTAAAGTTTGACGTAGGTTCTTTTCAAATATATCTGGGGAAAAGTTACTGCGTAGCAAGTCATTACCGCCCACAATTACCGCCGCCAGCTCTGGCGTGTGCTCAAGCACCTTAGGCAATTGAATATTTAAAACTTCTGCCGACCGGGCGCCGGGGCGTGATGCATTTATGTAAACCAGCGGCTCGTGAAAGGCTTTTGCTAAATGATATGTCCAACCAAAATGATTACCGTGGTCATCTGAATCACCAACGCCAGATGCTGCGCTATCTCCAACCACAGCAAAGGTAATTGGATTTAACATTTACGCCACCCGAAGCCGTCTCGGTGTAGAAAGCGAGAGCATCTGGGAAATTGTGGAAGACCATGGGAAGTTCTCTGCCTGATGGTGACAACTTGAGCGCAGCGATTGTTCTGCACTTAGTCGAGCTAATAGAACTTTGATCGATTCGGCAAAGGCAGCGCCATTATTAGCCGCAGCCATTCCAACTGGTTCCTTGCTATGTAGCAATAAGAATTCGCCAACTGCGCTCGTTTCAGAGCAAACAACTGGAGTTCCACTGGCTAGTGATTCCAGTGCTGCTAAACAAAATGTTTCAATAGGGCCAGGTGCAATTGAGATATCAGCGGATGCAATTATCTGGGCTAAATACTTCTTATCTGAGATATAGCCTAGGAAGGTAACTGGAATATCGCGCGAGCTTTCATATAACTTCTTATGCAGGGGACCAGTTCCAACATAAATCAAGCGAGCGTTAATTCCTTGTTTCAATAACTCGCGCAAAGCCTCGATTGACCGCTCTGGCTTCTTTTCTGGTGAGAGTCTGCCGCAATGAACGAGCAAGACTTCACCGCTCTTTAATAACTTGGTGCGCAGCTGTTCATCACGATTCTTTGGTGAGAAAGTGGCTAGGTCTACGCCAAGCGGAATCTGCATCAAGTTATTGATACCGATTTCGCGAAATTCGGCTGCGGCAAAGTTTGTAGTTGTTACTACGTGGTCAAAACTTGCGGCCAGCCGTGCGTTATGCCAACGGACAAACTTGCTCAGCGAAAACGGCTGGTAGGTCTTAATAAGTCCGCGCAAAGTCTCGTGGCTAAATACCAAGGTAGGTATCTTGTGAGAGCGGGCCCAGCGCCCAACGCCGGATAAAGTGAAGCGATCTGAGATTTCGATGCGGTCAGGCGATAGCGCAAGCAAAATACTTTTGATTTGGCGATTAGATCTAATAATTCGGTAACCACCGCTGAATGGAATCAACCATGATGGAACAGTTATGCGATTGCCGTGTGGAGTTTTCTCTTGGTAAAAACCAACGCCGGGGACGATATAGGTGAAGTCATGTCCGCGGGTGGTGTAACCAGAACCTAAATTATGGAGCGTGGTCTTTATTCCACCAGATTTAGGGCCATAGAAATTGGCGATATGGATGATTTTCATGCGACCAGATCTTTTCGCGATGCAACAAGCTCGATAACGTCTCGATAATGTTCAATAAGGCGCTCATTTATGTATTCCCATGTTCGATGTTGGACGGATTTACGTGCGGCTATTTGCATGAGATCGCGTGATGGATGCTCAAGCAAGGTGTAGATAGAGTGGAGAAGTAGGTGTGAATCAGCGGTATCGATCAGCAAGCCAGTCTTACCGTGCTCGATTAAATCTGTAGGTCCACCAGAATCAGGCCCTACAACCACAGTTCCAGAAGCCAGTGCTTCTTGGATCGCCTGGCAGAAAGTCTCGTGTTTTCCAGTGTGCACAAAGGTGTCAAAAGATGCGACATGTTCTGCCAAATCATTTCCAGATTTATAACCGACAAAGATGGCATTAGGCAGCTCGCGCTTCAAGCGAACTTCGGCTGGACCGTGGCCGACGATTACTAATTGAATATCTGGCTGGCTATCGAGAATAGTTAGATCATCGATGCGCTTCTCGTTAGCCAAGCGACCGACATAACCAACAACATGCTTAGCCCCACGGTATTGCAGAAAATTATCTCGCAACGATTGACTTCTCTTCTCGGGCGTGAAGTTAATTAGATCTACTCCGCGTTGCCAAAGTTTTACATTAGTTACGCCAGATTTTTCTAAGTCGCGGCAAGCCCATCCGGAAGGTGCCAACGTTAAATCAGTTGTGGAATGAATTCGCGCTACCCAACGCTTTAAAGTGTTGTGCGCAACGGTTAACCCATAATGGCGAGCAAAACCTGCGATATCTGTCTGATAGACCGAGACAGTTGGGATATTAGCTTTGCGCGCAAGGCGTGCAACATAGTGACCTAAGAAGATTGGTGAAGCTAAGTGAATAACATCTGGGTTAAAGCCTTCAATAAACGGTTCCAGATATTTCTTAGGTAACCCCATTGGGATTAACTTCTTCATTGCAATACTTGGCACATATTTAATTTTGAAGCCCAGATAATCTTTTGGTGCATTCTCACTTTCGGGTGCAACGACGAGAACTTCGTGGCCAGCGCTCTTGCAAAATTCAAGTAAGCGCAGCACTGAATTAGTTACGCCATTTACTTGCGGCAGAAATGCCTCAGTGACGATGAGGATGCGCAGTGGTGATGAGCTCCGGGTCGCGATCATGGGATGAGAATGAAGGCTTTGACTGAACTGGCCCTGACCGAGAAGGTGAAGTGTTGGCAAAGGTAAGGTGAAGTATTGGTTTAGGGTTTCACGCTAGCGCAAACTCCTACTCATCAGTAACATCTGCCCTATGAAGATCGCCGTATGCGTAAAGCAGGTTCCGGATTCGTGGGCTGAGAAGAAGATGGTCAATGGCCTTCTCGATCGCGTAAACGTTGATGCCGTTTTAAATGATTTAGATGAATATGCCGTCGAAGAAGCGCTGCGTATCGCAGAAGCTCACGGTGGCAATGAAGAAGGTGGCGCAAATACTGTCACCGTAATTTCCATGGGACCTGAGCGCGCAACTGAAGCAGTTCGCAAAGCGCTATCAATGGGTGCAAACGATGCAATTTTAATTACCGATACCGCCTTGGCAGGTGCCGATGCGCTTGCTACATCTAGCGTTCTTGCCAAGGTAATTGGCGATGGTGGATATGACATTGTTATATGCGGCACCGAATCAACCGATGCGCGCATGAGCGTTGTGCCAGCGATGATCAGCGCTCGCTTAGGTTGGGGCCAGTTAACTTTTGCCTCCAAAGTCACCGTTGATCCAGCCGGCAAAGTTTCGATCACTCGCGTCACAGAAGCCGGCGTTGATGAAATTTCTGCTGCTTTCCCAGTTGTAATCAGCGTGGTTGAGAAAATTAACGAACCGCGTTATCCATCTTTTAAGGGCATCATGGCGGCGAAGAAGAAGACGATAGAACAACGTGATTTAGCCACCGTTGGCGTTTCATCGCAAAGTGCCTGGTCACAAGTTAACGATGCAACTCCACGTCCACCACGCGCAGCTGGCGTAAAAGTTACCGATGAAGGCAGCGGCGGCGAAGCACTAGTTAATTTCCTAGTAGAGAAGAAGTTGATATGAGCAACGTATTTATCCTCGCCGATTTTTCAGGAGATAAAGCCAGCAAAACGACTGCAGAACTTGCCACTGCTGGTGCGCGAATTGGCGCTGTAACAGCTGTTGTATTCGCAGATGCTGGAAAGGGTGCAGCCTTTGCTGCAACCGTTAACCAAGGACCAATCGCCAACGTTTTAATTGTTGAATCAGCTGATTTTGCCAAGCATGGCGTCCCTGCCGTCGCTGATGCGCTAGCTAATTTAATTAAGAGTAAATCACCTGCTGCGGTTTTAATTGCATCGCATGCCTTTGGTAAAGAAATTGCTGCTCGCGTTGCGGTGCTAACTGAATCTGGAATTATCACCGATGCAGTTGATGTATCTGCGGATAGAACCGCAACTCAATTGGTATTCGGTGGTTCAACCACAGTTCATTCCAAGGTCTCACACGGCACACCAATCATTACCGTGCGCCCAAATAGCATCGAAGCAGATCTCACAAGCGCAACACCAGCAATTGAAAATGCCAGCGCTGAAATTGGCGCTGCCGCAAAGTTATCTGCGATCTCATCCTCTCAACCACCAGTTAAAGGTGGACGCCCGGAATTAACGGAAGCCAACATCGTTGTCTCAGGCGGCCGTGGCACTAACGGTGATTTTGCAGCAGTTGAAAACTTTGCCGATTCATTGGGTGCAGCCGTCGGTGCATCACGTGCGGCAACTGATGCGGGTTGGTACCCACATTCACACCAAGTCGGACAGACTGGCAAGACTGTTAGCCCACAACTTTATGTAGCTTGCGGAATTTCAGGTGCGATCCAACATCGCGCCGGTATGCAGACATCTAAATCAATTATCGTCGTCAATAAAGATCCAGAGGCGCCGATCTTTGATATCGCAGATTTCGGCGTGATCGGTGATCTCTTCAACGTTCTGCCGCAGGCAACAGCGGGCATCAGCGCAAAAAAGAGTTAATTCTGCAAGTGATCTAGACTGCTCCAATGAGCGTCTACCTAGATCATGCGGCAACTACGCCGATCTTTGACGTTGCCATCGATGCGATGGAAGTTGCACTGCGAAAAGTTGGTAACCCATCTTCCCTTCACACTGAAGGTCGCTCAACTCGCAAAGATGTAGAAGATGCCCGCGAAGTAATCGCGAAAGCTTTGGGATGCCTGCCATCAGAAGTTATCTTTACCGGTTCTGGCACCGAGGCAGATAACGCCGCGGTTAAAGGTCTATTCTGGAAATCCGGTAAGAAGTTAATTGTGATTAGCGCAATCGAACACCATGCGGTTTTAGATCCGGCGCGCTGGTTGGTAGAACATGAAGGCGCAGAACTCATTGAGATTCCCGTCGATAAATCAGGGGTAATTGATTTAACTTTCTTGAAAGATTTAATTTCCAAACGTGGTGCCGAGATCGCGTTGATTGCGGTGATGCATTCAAATAATGAAACTGGTGTGATTCAGCCAGTGGGCGAAGTTGTAAAGATGGCTGGCGATATTCCAGTTCACACCGATGCGGTGCAATCATTTACTAAAGTGCCACTTTCTTATAAAGAGCTAGGTGTGACATCGATGGCGTTAAGTGGCCATAAAGTCGGAGGCCCACATGGCATCGGTGCTTTGATTCTGCGCCGCGCATATGAGATTCCAGCTTTGCTTCATGGCGGTGGACAAGAGCGCGAAATTCGCAGCGGTACTTTAAATACTCCATCTATCGTCGCCTTTGCCGCAGCTGTGGCTAGTAAGAAATATGCAGCAGAGAAAGTTGCTGATCTGCGCAAGAAATTTGAAACCGGACTTAAAGTGTCAGCACCTGATGCTTATATAAATGGTGTGGGCGCCGATCGTTTACCCGGAATCGTTAACGTTACCTTTCCTGGCACGCAAAGTGATTCGTTGCTTCTCTTGATGGATTCAGAAAACGTTTCTTGTTCTACAGGGGCTGCCTGCAGCGCAGGTGTGCATCGCCCATCACATGTATTGCTGGCGATGGGCCATACCGAAATTACCGCGCAATCATCGCTGCGCTTCTCACTTGGCGCCGACTCGACACAGGCAGATGTAGATTTCGCACTATCTGTACTTCCAACAGTTATCGCACGTGGACGGGCGGCAAATCAGAAATGAAAAT
>CANIAV010000051.1 GCA_947465365.1 Actinomycetota bacterium
AGTTGCTCTTATGCTTGATATGAATCCAAGTAAGTGGAAGAAGTGGCTGCGTCTTGCATACATTGTGCCGGCATCAATTTCAGGCGCTGTGGCAGTTCTGGTTTGGTATGTAATCTTTGCGCCAACACTTAGCCCAATTAAGCCAGTTCTAAATGCTTTAGGCGTTGTAAAGAGCGAGGATATCTGGCAGAGCAAGAACCTAACCTGGCTCTTTGCGATCATGGCCTTCTTCGTGGTAGCCGGTAACTGGATCCTGATCCAATACGGTTCGCTGCAATCACTTTCTCAAGAAATTATCGAAGCAGCCCGCATGGATGGTTGCTCTGCCTTCCAATTGGGATGGCGAATCAAACTTCCATTAATCAAGAAGTACATCATTTATATGGGTGTGCTTATCTTCGCTGGCGGTCTGCAGCTCTTCGTTGAACCGCAACTGTTAAACACTGGCGTTTATCAAGGTATCGCCGAGGCTTGGTCACTAGATCAACTCTCATTCGAACTAGCTTTTACCAGCGGTGACTTTGGTGGCGCTTCTGCGCTTTCTCTGATGTTGTTGATTCCTAGCTTGCTCGGTGCGCTAATAGTTATCTTTAAGACGGATATGTTCGAAGAAGCCGAAGTCTCCGGCAAGCGAAAGGCAGAATAACCATGGCCTCATTACTTAAGATCAATCGCCGCGCCTACAAGCTTCGTCAGGAAAATCCAGTAGCGGCATTCTTTGTAAATGCCTTCCTGATCTTCTTTGCAGTAGTCAGCGTTGTTCCAATGATCTGGTTGCTCCTTGCGCCAACCAAGACTGATGCTGATCTCTCAAATAAGAACCCGCTCATGTTCGGCCATCTATCTGGCTATATCGATGCTTGGAAGAATTTGCAGTACTTCGATGATGGCGTAATCGCTAAATGGGCATGGAACTCAATCTGGTTTACCGGATCCATTGTGGTAATTGCAACGATTACCGCATCCCTTGCTGGTTTCGTTTTAACGGCATCCAATATCAAGTTCAAGCGCACCTTCTTAATCTCAACTTTGATTACGATGCTTGTTCCACCGATGGCTTTGGTAGTTCCAGTATTCGTACTTATGGACAAGCTCTCACTTATGGATAAGCCGATCTCAGTGATTCTGGTTTCATCGCTCTATCCATTCGGCGCTTTCTTGTCCTATATCTATTACTCAACCACGATTCCAAAAGAGCTCTATGAATCAGCGCGAATCGATGGCTGTAATGATTTCCAGCTCTATTTAAAGATCTGTATGCCACTTTCAGGTCCGCTTATCTCTTTACTTGCCTTCTTCGCCTTTATCGGCAACTGGGCAAATTACTTCCTGCCTTACATCTTGCTGCCGTCCAGTGAGAACTACACCTTGCCAATTGGTATGGGCTTCTTGTTCTACTCAACTCCAGCAATTAACCCGGCAGTTGGTGCGACATCAGTTCCAGTTGGAAAACCAGAAATTGCACTCGCTGGTGTATTGATTGCCCTTCCAATCATGATCGTCTTCTTAATCTCTCAGAAGCGTCTGGTGCGAGGCATGCTCTCTGGCTCCATTAAGGAGTAGTTCTCTAAGACGAGAACAACGACCATGGCTCACAACGATCGAGTTCAGTTAAGAACTGGGCTCGAAATCTCCCAGATGGGTTTGGGGACTGCAACTTTTGGCGGCCTCTATACATCTGTCTCACAAGAAGAATGTGATGCCGCAATTAATTGCGCACTCGATAATGGAATTACCTATATTGATACCGCACCGCATTATGGAAAAGGGACCGCTGAACGTCGTTTAGCGAAATCTTTAAAAGGCAAGCCCCGCGCCAGTTTTGAGATCTCAACCAAAATTGGCCGCTTACTTGTTCCAACCGAGTATGAGGCAGAACCAGATTTCGCCGATACAGATACCTCAGTTACTCGAGTCTTTGATTTCTCAGAAAGTGGAGTTGAAAAATCACTGCGCTCTAGCTTGGAACGAATGGAGCTAGAGAGCGTTGAGATATTAATGATTCATGATCCAGACGATAATGCCGATGCGGCAATTCGCGAATCATTTCCTGCTCTACTAAAGATGCGCGATAAGGGAATCATCAAAGCTATTGGCGTTGGCATGAATCAATCGGCAACACCGGCGCGCATGATTAAAGAGACTGATATTGATTTGGTTTTGATTGCCGGTCGTTATTCACTCCTTGATCAACGAGCGCTGGCTGATTTATTGCCAGTGGCTCTCGAACGCGGCGTCGACATAATCGCAGCTGGAGTATTGAACTCAGGTATCTTGGCTAATCCAGTAAAGGGCGCAACCTTTGATTACGTTCCAGCATCCGATGAAATCCTGGCTAAGGCCCAGCGCATTAAAGCGCTATTAGATCAGCACGATATTCCACTTACCGCAGCGGCGCTGCAGTACCCGTTGCGCCATCCAGCGGTTAAGTGCGTGTTAATTGGTTGTCGCAGTACAGAAGAGATTTTAAGTAATGCTGCAAATTTAGATTTAGAACTTCCAGAAGATATCTGGCAGAAGATCGAAGCAGTTCTGTAGAAAAGGGTGGAATAAATGGCGCTACATCCGCAAGCTAAAGCATTTTTAGATCTGATGGCTTCCTTTAACGCGCCTGATATATCTGAGGCAGGCGCCTTTGCCGCGCGCAGTGGTTCACATGGTGAACCTGATATTTCAGGTGCCATCGATCCAACTGTTCGCATAGATAACCGTTTCTTTACCTCCAGCACCGCAGATACCTACATCAAGATCTATACACCAGCAGGAAGTGGTCCCTTTAACGCACTTGTTTACTTCCACGGTGGGGGATGGGTAGTTAATTACGTAGGTAAATACGATGCGCAATGTGCGGCCCTTGCCACAATGACTAACTCAGTTGTTATCTCTATTAACTACCAGAAAGCGCCAGAACATAAATTTCCGATCCCATTTAATGATTGCTATGAAGGTCTGCAGTGGGTTGTCGCAAACACTAAAGAGCTAAATATCAAGCCAGATAAAATTGGTGTTGGCGGCGATAGCGCTGGTGGCAATTTGGCATCAGCGGTTGCCTTGGCGGCGCGCGATCGCGGTATTAAGTTGGCTTATCAACTCTTGATCTATCCATGTAATGGTCCGCAATATGTTGACGCTAAAGATGTTCCAAATGCTGATAACTATGGCCTTACTCAGCGCGGTATGAAATGGCTCTGGGAGCAATATCTAAATGGCCCGGCAGATCGTGATAATCCTTATGCGGTTCCACATTCTGCAAAGAGTTATGAAGGCTTAGCGCCTACAGTTATCTTCACTGCTGAATACGATGTCTTGCGCCAAGATGGAATTGATTATGCCGCCAAGTTAAAGGCGGCTGGCGTTCCAACGGCTTATATCGATTGCCCAGGCATGATCCATGGCTTCTTTAACTATGGAAAATATATTGATGAGGGTATTGAAATTCGTAAATGGATCGCTGCTGAAATTAATAAGGTGCTCGGCGCTTAAATATGACCACCCAATTAAAAGGTATGACGTGGGATCACCCGCGCGGTCTTGATTCAGTCGTTAACTCAAACGATCTGTTGCAAGAGCGTTGTGGCATATCTGTTAACTGGGATGCACGTTCGCTACTGGCCTTTGGTGATCAGCACATCTCTGAGTTCTATGAAGATTACGATTTAATGATTATCGATCATCCACATATTCCTGATGCAGTACATGCCAAGGCGGTAATTGCCTTCGAAGATGTGGCCACAAAAGAACAACTCGAATTACTAGAGCGCACCAGCGTTGGGCAATCACATGCTTCCTATAAATATCAAGGAAAGCATTGGGCGCTGGCTATTGATACAGCGGCACAAGTAAGCGCTTACCGCCCCGACAAAGCAGATTCATCACCTGTCTTTTGGAGTGATGTAATAGATCTAGCTCGTACCGGAAAATTACTTTGGCCCCATAAACCAGTAGATGCCTTTAGTACCTTTGCAACACTGATGGCCCAGAAAGGTGCACCGCTAACTGCCACAAAGATCTTTATTGATCAAAAGGTTGCGCTGGAAGTTCTGGAATTTATGCTCGAGCTATCAGCGCAAGTTCCAGACTTTTGCGCAACAAGTAATCCCATTGATATTGCAGAACGTTTAAGCGGTGGTGAAGATTATTCCTATGGCATCTGCATGTATGGCTATAGCAATTATTCACATACTGGTTTTAGAAAGCACCGCTTGGTCTATGAAGATGTGCCATCTTTCGATGGCCAAGCATCTGGTTCACAACTAGGTGGAGCAGGCGTTGCTATTTCAAGTAAAAGTAAAAATATGGAGGCTGCCGCAACTGCCGCAATCTTGCTATCGCTACCGGAAATCCAAGCAACAACTTATGGCGCAGCAGGTGGCCAACCCGGCAATCTCGTGGCCTGGAAGAACGGTGCGCTAAATGATCTAACCCTTAACTTCTTCCGCAATACCTTGCGCACCTTAGAACGCGCCTGGGTTCGTCCGCGGGTATTGGGTTGGCCTGATGTGCAGTACCAAAGTTCGCTGGTGATTCATAACGCATTGACTTCCCGAAAGGTAAGTGCGAGCGTAGTTTCAGAGATCGCATCCATGTACGAGAGGTATGTAAAGGAATAACTATGAAACTTTACTTTGAAGAACACGAGATAAATTCAACTCGTACCAGCATGGGACGCACAATAACCGAAGCCGATATCGTCACTCACGCCGGACAAACCGGTGATTTCTATCCCCATCATATGGATGCCGAATGGTGCAAGACTCAAGAATTCGGCCAGCGCGTAGCCCATGGAACGTTGATTTTAAGCGTTGCCGTTGGCGCACTTGCTGGAGAGATAAATGAAGTTGCCTTTAGTTATGGTTATGACCGAGTCCGTTTTATTTCACCGGTATTTATAGGCGACACCATTACCTCAAAGGCTGAGATTGTGGCCAGGCGCGAGCATGCCAAGCGCGCCGCCGATTTCGGTTTAGTAGATGAGCAAGTCACCGTTACCAATCAACGTGGTGAAACCGTGATCGCCTTTGTTCATGTCTATATGGTGGAGAAGAAGAAATGAGTTGGCTATTGGATGCGCGCGTTCGTAGCGCCATGATCTCGGATTCACTCGATGTCATTGGAGTGCGCAATAACGCGATGTCGGTAAATGTTAAGGCGCTGCGTCCACATATGCGCGCCGTTGGATTAGCTGCAACTGTGCACTTTGTGGAAGATAGTGAATACGATCAAAAAGATCCATATGGGGATGGAATTGATTTTCTAGATACTTTAAAGCCTGGTGAAGTTGCTGTTGTTGCAACCGGCGGAGATGCGCTCTCGGCTTTCTGGGGCGAGCTATTTTCAGCAGCAGCAAAAGGACGCGGTGGTACAGGGGTAGTGGCAGATGGTCCGCTGCGTGATACCGAACAGATCGTTGGTTTAGATTTCCCAGCATTTGGTTATGGCACTCGCCCGTTAGATTACAAAGGACGGATGCGCATTAAATCTATGCGCACAACCGTTACTTGTGGGGGAGTAGAAGTAAACCCGGGCGATGGTGTTATTGCAGATGCCGATGGAATTGTGGTTGTGCCGGCTCAGCATTTAGCAAAGGTGACCGAGCTAGCCAATGCTCGCGCAGCTACCGAAAAGAGCGTTTTAAAGGATTTATTGGCCGGTAAAAGTGTCAGAGAAGTATGGGATGCCTACGGCGTTCTGTAATGAGATGAGAAATAGGAGATAACCATGACTAATGAACTAATCGATACCCACCAACATCTTTGGGTAATGAGTGAGCGCGCATATTCTTGGATCGCACCAGAATATGGTCCGCTCTATGACGACTTCACACCTGAGCGTCTTGCTCCAGAAATTCCTGCCTCAGGTGTTACAGGTTCTGTCTTAGTTCAAGCAGGCGATACCTATGAAGATACTTTTTACATGTTAGATGTTGCAGCAAACTCTGACTTTGTGCAAGGTGTAGTTGGTTGGATTCCTTTTGATCGCCCCAACGAAGCGCGCGCTGCGATTGAAACCTTTAAGAAGAACCCGTATTTCAAAGGCGTTCGCAATTTAACTCACGATTACTCCAACCCCAAGTATGAATCCGACGATGCTTGGATTCTGCGCCCGGCAGTATTAGAAACACTTGCCATGGTGGAAAAAGCTGGCCTTAGCTTTGATTATGTTTCAATAAAGCCAGAGCACACCAAGAATGTTGTTACCTTGGCGAAGAAATTTCCGAATATGAAGATTGTGGTTGATCACTTTGCCAAACCACCGATTGCGGCTAAAGAGATGGAGCCATGGGCATCGTCAATGGCTGAGATCGCAGCCTTCCCAAATGTCTATGCCAAGTTATCAGGGCTAAATACCGCATCTGATCTTGCCAATTGGAAAGTATCTGATTGGCAGC
>CANIAV010000052.1 GCA_947465365.1 Actinomycetota bacterium
AGCTGGTGGCACAGCACTTGCTATCCAATGCGACTTACGTGATGAAAATCAGATCACCGATGCCATTGCACAAACTGTTGCTGAGTTTGGTGGGATAGATATCTTGATTAATAACGCCAGCGCAATTAATTTGACACCAACGGAGGCCACTCCAGCTAAGCGATTTGACCTGATGTTTGATGTAAATGTGCGCGGCACCTTCCTAACTTCACAAGCTGCTATCCCACATCTGCGCGCATCAGCTGAAGCGGGGCGCAACCCACATATCTTGACCCTGTCACCACCGCTTTCCATGAAGGCGAAATGGTTCCAGCACCATGTTGCTTACACGATGGCTAAATATGGGATGTCTATGTGTGTTCTTGGCATGTCCGAGGAATTCCGCAAGACCGGAATAGCCGTGAATGCTCTATGGCCACGTACCGCAATCGATACCGCCGCGTTGCAGATGATCCCTGGCATTGATACCGCTGCCTGTCGTACACCAGAAATTCTGGCTGATGCCGCTTATGTAATCTTAAATCGCGTCTCTAAAGAGACCACCGGAAACTTCTTCGTAGATGATGAAGTCTTGGCATCAGTTGGCATAACCGATCTTGATGGCTATTCAGTAGTTCCAGGAACGAAAGATTTTCTCCTTGACTTCTTCCTCGATTAAAGATTATGCAACGGTAGTCGACCTATTAAAAGATCGAAAGAACGACTTAGAAACCTTTACTACTTATGCGCCGAGCCATCGCTTTATTGAGGGCTTTGTATCTGCAAACAGTCTGAGCTTTGCAGTAAAAGATGAGGACGGTTCAATTTTTGCTATGGCGCTGGGGCGAGATCCAGTTATTCTAAATTGTGATCGATTAGCTACTTCACGAGGTGTAATCGTGGATGCCAAAGATTTTGAACATCGTGCGGATTGGGATTTTTACTCGATTGATACCGCTGCATTTGCAACGCTAGATAGCGCCGACACCGGCAGCAATAGTGATGAGATAGCAGCTTTTTTAAATGCGCACGCACCTGACTCGTCCGTATGGCCAGATGATTCAGAGATTTTATTTTGGGGACAGAAACGTATTGCAGGTGAGTTAGTCGCTCTCGGGGCGTTAGTGCAATGGAGAACTGGGCAAGTGATGTTCGCCTCTATTGGCACGCATTTCGAACACCGCAACAAGGGATTGGCACAGCAATTAGTGCGAGAAATGTTGGCCCGGGTAGCCAAACTCGGGGTAGCACATGTTGGTTTAGGTGTTTTTGCCGAAAACGTGAGCGCAAAACGTGCCTATGAGAATGTGGGATTTGACTTAGTCAATGAATTCACTTCCTACCGTTTGTTAGGTAATTAAGTCTTAAGATAGCGATATGCGCATCTCTTACTTATCAAGAGATGACTTTCCGAAGAATAAATCTGAAATCGCAAGTGATGTCGCAGCAGGTCTAACCGTTGCCATTGTGGCTCTTCCGCTAGCGATCGGTTTTGCAGTAACGACAGGAATGTCGGCAGCTTCAGGAATAACCACTGCGATCATCGCTGGCTTCGTAGCAGCTCTATTCGGTGGATCTCGGTATCAAGTTAGTGGTCCCACTGGGGCAATGACCGTTGTACTAATTCCAATTGTTACAAAGTATGGGCCGGGAGCAATTCCAGCCCTTGGTCTAATGGCTGGCTCACTCGTTGTAATTGCCGCAGTTTTTAGAGCAGGCTCAATTATCAATCGAGTTCCATGGGCAGTAGTTGAAGGCTTCACAGTTGGTATCGCCCTTGTCATAGCGCTGCAGCAAATACCTTTGGCGTTAGATTTTCCAAAAGGAAGTGGTGACCGAACATACATAGTTGCCTGGCATACCTGGCAAGGGGCGTTTAGCGCGGGGCTGAATTGGAAATCTATCGGCGCTGTGATTTTTACCCTGCTTATCAAATTTAATTATCCAAAGCTGGCGCATCGTTATCATTTCAAGTTTCATATCCCTGCCAGCATTATTGCAATTGGGCTTACTACAGTGGCTTCAGTGGGCTTTCATCTAAAGCTGCACACCATCGGCGATATTCCGCGATCTATCGGCCAGTGGTCTGGCAATCTAATAGATCTAACGGCGGTAGAACATTTAATTCTGCCGGCAGTTCTGATCGCACTTTTGGCAGCTATTGAATCTCTGCTATCTGCACGTGTGGCAGATTGGATGGTTCACGCGCATGGAATTGAGAAATACAGTCCGAATAAAGAGTTGGTTGGCCAGGGTCTTGCCACCATCGCTGCTTCACTCTTTGGTGGAATGCCTGCAACAGGTGCAATAGCTCGAACCAGCGTTAACGTTCGCAACCAGGCAAAGACCAGATTTGCCGCCATGGTGCATTCCTTCATTCTGCTTTTAATTGTGTTGCTTTTTGCGCCCTTGGTTAGCTCAATACCAACGGCTGCGATCGCAGGAGTATTGATCGGAACTAGCTACCGAATTTTAAATCCGGCCTCGATTCGCGAATCTTTGAAGACTACCTTTGCCGAAGCATCTGTGTTGATAATTACAGCAGCGGTTACTTTGCTCGTTGACCTGATTTGGGGGATAGGAATCGGTATTGTTGCCCACTTCGTAGCAAAGTTATTTAGCAAATATCTAAAGCAAGGGAAGATAAGTTGAACTTAGAACTAAACGGCACCAATGTTATTTCTGAATCAGAGAGATCCGGAAAAGCCTCATCTCTCTTCTGGCCATGGTGCGGTGCCAATGTCTCACTCTTAGCCCTTTCTTATGGCTCCTTCTTTCTTGGCTTTGGAATCTCGTTCTGGCAAGCAACGTGCGCAGCAATTATCGGAACAGTTCTCTCATTCCTGCTAGTTGGTTTTAGCTCTTTAGCTGGAAAACGATCTAATGCACCGACCATGGTTCTGTCTCGAGCCGCCTTTGGTATCAAAGGAAATCTCGTACCTGGTCTGCTCTCATACCTAATTTTTGTGGGTTGGGAGACTGTTTTAGTTTCGCTGGCAACCCTTGCAACCGGCACAATTTTTGTACGCTTAGGACATATCAACCATGATCTTGCGATGGTGATCGGTTTTCTGATTGCAGTTGGACTGACTATCTATGGTGGCGTACTTGGCCATAGCGTGATTATGCGGATTCAAAAATACTTAACTCTAATTACTGTAATTGCGACTGTTTTATACATTGCGCTAACTTTAGGAAAAGTTGATTGGC
Organism: Actinomycetota bacterium; assembly: GCA_947465365.1. Taxonomy (GTDB): domain Bacteria; phylum Actinomycetota; class Actinomycetes; order Nanopelagicales; family Nanopelagicaceae; genus Planktophila. The sequence continues at coordinate 3,190 of CANIAV010000052.1, forward strand.
AAGCGGTTTCCAAGATTCCAGCTGGTAATGCTCAAGGATTTATTGGTGCACTTATCTTTGGCGTTACTGGGATTGGCTTAGGTTGGGTAAATTCTGCAGCGGATTATTCGCGTTACTTGCCAAGAAAAACTTCTAGCGGCGCAGTCGTAGGTTGGACAGTCTTAGGTGCTTCAATCGTTCCAATCTCGCTAGTTATATATGGAGCCTTACTTGCTGGAAGCGATTCCAAGCTCGGCCAGGCGATTGCCATGGATCCGATTGGAGCGCTAACAACCTTGCTTCCGACTTGGTATCTCGGAATATTTGCTCTGATTGCAATTTTAGGTTTGGTTGGAGGAGCGATCCTGGATCTTTATTCATCTGGGTTAACTCTGATTTCACTAGGACTGCCGATCAAGCGTCATATTGCAGCATCAATAGATGGCGTAATTATGTTGGCCGGCACGATCTATATCGTCTGGTTTGCTGAGAACTTCTTCTACCCATTCCAAGGATTCCTGATTACTTTAGGCGTTCCAATTGCTACCTGGTCTGCGATCTTTGTAACTGATCTCATTTTGCGAAAGCGCGCTTACGATGAGACAGATTTATATAGTTTGACCGGAAGATACGGGCTTTGGAACTTTAAATCACTCGCCTTAATGGCTATTGGTTCGATCGTTGGTTGGGGCTTTGTCACCAATACTTTTGCTAGTTGGTTATCTTGGCAAGGATATTTCTTATGGATAATTGGTGGAAAAGATGGGGGATGGGCCTTTGCCAATATCGGCGTGCTGCTCGCGCTAGCTATTGGCGCAATCGGTCATTTCTTATCCGCTAAGCGAACTATTGCGCGACAGGAATCCTTCTAAGCCAGAGATATCCAAATGCGCCAGAAATGAGCGCTGAGATAATCAGGCCAGCTTTGACATCGCCTTGGATGGTTTTACTTTCGACTGCAACTTCGGAGATTACAAGGGCAACAGTCAAACCCATTCCGGCAAGTGCCCCAACTCCGGCAATCTCAGAGAATGTAAGGCTCTTTGGAAGTTGAACCAGTTTCAAGCGAATTACCAGCCAAGCAAATAAAGTGATTCCAATTATCTTGCCAACGACTCGTGCAATGGTTAGAGCGATAGCAGTTTTGGAGGTAATTGAATCTAGTGAAATGCCCTGACTTAATTTAGCAATCACATAAATTGGAATCACTAAATATGTGCAGAGTGGCGAGAGTAGAGCAACGGTTTGTTTAACTGGAAATTTAGGAATTAGCGCCAGTAGGGCGCCCAAACCAGCTGCTCCCAAAGTAGAAGCGCTATGGGCAAGGTCTAGCTGATCTCCGTAGAAGAGCGCTAGAACTATTAGCGAGAATAAATCATCTGCAACTGCCAAAGTTAATAGAAAAATACGAACCGCTGGATTTGCGCGCTTGCCTAGTAGCGCAAAGACTCCCAGCGCAAGTGCCAAATCAGTTGGCATTGCAGTAGCCCAAGCTTGGCTACCTGGGTTAAGAAGTAGAAAGATGCCGGCTGGAAAGATCATTCCGCCGAGTGCGGCAATTGCTGGCAAGAGAATTTCTTTGGGATGGCTGAGTGTCGCCGTAATCTCAATCCCCACAAATAGAAAGAAGATTGCAATAAGTAAGTCAAGTGCCATGTCTTGATATTACAAGGAAAGGCAAAAGCCCCGCCGAATAATCGACGGGGCTTTTGCGGTAATTCGATTTAGATGTCGTAATAGAGTTCGAATTCAGCTGGATGTGGACGCAAGCGCACATAATCAACTTCGTTCTTACGCTTCCATTCGATCCATGTCTCGATGAGATCTTTGCTAAAGACGCCGCCCTTAGTTAAGAAATCATGATCCTTCTCGAGGTTGTTAAGTACTGCTTCAAGAGAACCTGGTACCTGTGGAATCGCGGCAGCTTCTTCGCCTTCGAGTTCATAGAGATCCTTGTCAACTGGGGCAGGTGGTTCGATCTTGTTGATGATTCCATCGATACCAGCCATCAACATCGCAGCAAATGCGAGGTATGGATTAGATGATGGATCTGGGCAACGGAACTCAACGCGCTTTGCCTTTGGTGATGAACCTGTAATTGGAATACGGATACATGCAGAACGGTTACGAGCTGAGTAAACGAGGTTTACTGGCGCTTCATATCCTGGCACCAAACGACGGTATGAGTTAACCGTTGGGTTAGTGAAGGCTAGAAGTGATGGCGCATGCTTTAGAAGTCCGCCGATATACCAGCGAGCCATATCTGAAAGATCGCCATATGTTCCTGCTTCGAAGAACAGTGGCTTGCCATCTTTCCAAAGTGATTGGTGAACGTGCATACCTGAACCATTGTCACCAAAGAGTGGCTTTGGCATAAAGGTCGCAGTCTTGCCACCTTCCCAAGCTACGTTACGAATGATGTATTTGAATTTCATCAATTCATCGCCGGCGCTAAGGATGTCGGTGAAGCGATAGTTAATTTCCATTTGGCCAGCAGTACCGACTTCATGGTGTGAACGCTCAACCAAGAGACCGGCGCGTCCAAGTTCCATAACCATCTCATCGCGCAAATCTGCGAATTGATCAGTTGGGGAAACTGGGAAGTAACCGCCCTTAATACGTGTGCGGTAACCGCGGTTTGGGGTGCCATCAGGATCTGCAACGATGCCTGTGTTCCAAGCACCTTCGTAAGAATCGATGTGATGGTAAGACTCGTTCATTCCAGTGCTAAAGCGAACCGCATCGAAGACATAGAACTCAGCTTCTGGTGCGAAGAATGCTTGATCTGCGATTCCAGTTGACTTCAAGTAATCGACAGCCTTAGCAACTACACCACGTGGATCGCGTGAGTAAGGAGTGTTATCGGATGGGTTGTGAACTGAGAAGAGAATAACAAGTGTCTTCTCAAGACGGAATGGATCGATAAAAGCAGATGATGGAATTGGAAGCAACTTCATATCTGATTCGTGAATTGACTGGAAGCCACGGATGGAAGATCCGTCGAACATCAAGCCATCAGTAAAGACTGCTTCATCAAATGATTCAACTGGAACGTTGAAGTGATGCTGGATACCTGGAAGGTCTG
>CANIAV010000053.1 GCA_947465365.1 Actinomycetota bacterium
TAGTTACGCCATAGAGGGCATCAGCAATCTCCATGGTGCGCTTCTGGTGAGTAATAATAATTAGCTGTGAACTCTCGCGGAGTTCTTCCAGAATTACCAATAGACGTCCTAGGTTTACATCATCTAGAGCGGCTTCAACTTCATCTAGAACATAGAACGGACTTGGGCGCGCTTTAAAGATCGCTACCAACATCGCAACTGCAGTAAGCGACTTCTCTCCACCTGATAGAAGCGAGAGACGCTTAATGCGCTTGCCTGGTGGGCGCGCTTCGACATCAACACCAGTATTTAACAGATCGTCTGGATTGGTAAGAATTAGGCGACCATCTCCACCAGGAAATAAGCGCGCGAAGATATCTTCAAAGTGTTTAGCAGTTTCTTCATAGGCTTCCATAAAGATACTTTGAACACGATCATCGACTTCTTTGATGATATCTAGTAGATCTTTCTTGGTGCGTTTTAAATCTTCCAATTGTTCAGCGAGGAACTTCAAACGCTCTTCTAGCGCGTTATATTCTTCTAAGGCAAGTGGATTGATCTTTCCAAGTAGCGTCAAAGAACGCTCAGTTGCAGCTAAGCGCTTCTCTTGTTGATCGCGACGATATGGAATTAACTCAGTGGCGATGATTTCGCCATCTTCAGTCTCCATAAAGGTCGGCACATCATTTTGTGGTCCATATTCATTTACCAAAGTTGTTGTATCTACGCCGAGTTCTTCAACGCACTTGGTTTCCAGCGCTTCGATGCGCATGCGTTGTTCAGCTCTGGCAATTTCATCTTTATGAACTGAAGAAGTTAGTTGTTCAAGTTCGCTGGCTAGCTCGCGACTGCGGGCGCGAACTGTAAGAGTCTCGCCTTCGCGATCAGAGCGGGAAGCTTCTAAGCGGGCGCGTTCAGTTGCCGCCTTTGCAATCGAACGTTCGATATGAATGAGCGCTTCATAAGCTGCTTCAGCAATTGCTGATGAGATGAGTGCGCCACGAGCACGAGCGCCACGTCGAGAGATGGCGCGTTCAGATGCTTCACGTTCGGCGTGCGCAGAATCTTCTAACGCTTTGGCACGCGCTGCAGTAGATCCAACTCGCTCTTCACTTGTTCGAACTGCGAGTCTGGCTTCAACTTCGGCAGTACGCGCAAGTGAGACTTGATTACGTAAATTATCGGCGTTGCTGTGATCTGGTTCTGCCGTAGCACCTTGGGTATGCAACTGCGCTGATGCAATAGAGAGTTCATTCTCATCGCGCCCCTTTGCAGAAGTTGCTTCTGCAATTGCCAAGTTGAGACGTTCTACTTCAGCTGAAGCTGATTTCATATTCTGACCAGAAACCGCTAACTGTTCAGTTAGGGCAGCAATTCGCGCATCAGATTCATTTAACTTAGATAGCGCAAGATCGAAAGCGCCTTGCTTGGAATCTACATCGCTCTGTGCGGTGACAATTTCAAATTTGAGGCGATCACAATTATGGGTAAGTGTTTCCAATTTCTTAGTTAGATCTTCAACTAGCGCGCTGATTTCAATAAGCGAGGTAGATGAGGCTGAACCGCCACGAGCACGCTTGGCAGAAACCACGTCACCATCGCGGGTAACCACAGTTAGTCCAGGATTTGTGCGCAGAATTTCTTGCGCATCGCGGGCGCTCTCAACCACAACTGTTGCACCAAGTAGCGATGCGAGTAGATCTCCGATCTCAGAGGAGCGGACATAATTTGCAAGTGGTGTAAGTCCGGCAGGAATTGCGGGCGCGTTATGCGATCCTGGTTGGTAAACCAGGACATCTGCTTGTCCTAGATTTTCGCTGCGTAAGGTAGTTAGCGCGCTTACTGCAGAACTTAAATCGCGAACAACGATGGCATCAGCGAGTGTGCCAAGAGCTGCAGCGGTAGCCGCTTCCCAACCGCTATCTACCTTTATAAGCGAGGCAACGCTTCCCAGAAGAGAGATACCGCGTGAATCGCGAATTAGCGCCGCTCCCCCATCGCGCGTCTGTGAGGTTAACTGCATTGCCTCCAGCTTTGATTCCGTGGCATTGCGTTCGCGATCAGCGGCGCGTTCGGCTTCAACTAGGTTAGCTAAATTTAATTTTGCGGAATCGAGTGATTGCTTGGCAACTTCGAATTCAGAATCTAGCCCGAGTTCACCGGCGTCAGCGCCAGCAATATCCATCTCGAAAGTTGAATACTCACGTTGCGCACTTGCCGCACGTGCTGCTGCTTCATCGCGGGCTTTAACTAAGCGAGCAATTTCTTCGGCGATCGCATCTAGGCGCGCGGCCAGAGATTTAATGTGTCCTTCTTGGCGTGCAGTACCTTCGCGTTGATCTGCAATAGCGCGCATCGCCGCCGCAATTTTATCTTCCTCAGCTTTTAATAGAGCTTCAGAGTTTGCTAACTCTTGCGTAGCCGATGCCAGCGAATTACGGGAGCTTTCAACACCTGCGCGAAGTTCGGCTTCTTCAATGCGAAGAGCTGCTGCTTCTTGTTCAAGTGCTTGAGGATCGCGTCCGGCGCTACGTGCTTCTTCAGCTTCTTCGGCTAAGAATCGGGAACGCTCTTGCGCAAGTGATTGCGTACCGCGGAATTTTTCGCGAAGCGCGCTTAGGGAGTAGAAATTTTCTTGGGCTGCGATTAATAGTGGACTCTCAAAAGCAGCTTGTGCATCGAGTGATTCTTCGCGCAGTCTGATTTTTTCAACTTCGGCTTCAACAAGTGAGCGGCGTTCACGTAGCGCCGTTTCATCGGCAACTTCTGCATCAAGAGTTTTAGAGAGTGAGATGTAATCGTCTGCTAGTAAACGTAGTTTTGCATCACGTAGGTCGGCTTGGATCGTCGCAGCTTTCTTGGCGACCTCGGCTTGTTTACCGAGCGGGCGAAGCTGGCGGCGCAGCTCAACAGTTAAATCCTGTACACGTGCCAGATTTGCTTGCATCGAATCTAATTTACGAAGCGCTTTCTCTTTACGCTTGCGGTGCTTAAGAACGCCCGCTGCTTCTTCAATAAATCCACGACGTTCTTCTGGCGTTGCCATCAAAATTGCATCTAGTTGGCCTTGGCCAACGATGACGTGCATTTCGCGACCGATTCCAGAATCGCTAAGTAGTTCTTGAATATCTAATAAGCGGGATGCTTCACCGTTGATTTGATATTCACTCTGACCATTGCGAAAGAGGATGCGCGAAATAGTAACTTCAGCGTATTCAATGGGAAGTGCGCCATCGGTGTTATCGATTGTTAACGAAACTTCAGCGCGACCAAGGGGCGCTCTTCCACTGGTGCCAGCGAAGATGACATCTTCCATCTTTCCACCGCGCAAAGATTTCGCACCTTGTTCACCCATAACCCAGGTGAGGGCGTCCACAACATTTGATTTACCCGAGCCGTTAGGTCCGACCACGCAGGTGATGCCGGGTTCTAGACGCAACGTGGTCGCCGATGCAAAGGACTTAAAGCCCTTTAGCGTCATGCTCTTTAAATACACGGCGTAAACCTACCGTTTAGGTGGCGTCTTTATATACAAGGCGCAAGTGAAGTACTACTTGAGGGTTGCGAGAAATTCATATGCCAAACGGGCAGCAGATTGTTCGGCTTCACGTTTGCTCTTACCAGTACCTTCGGCAACTGCCTCACCGGCAACCATTGCAATAGCTGTAAAACTCTTATCGTGATCTGGACCAGTTTCAGTAACTTGGTATTCCAGGGTTCCCTTGCCAAGGGATGAGACAAGTTCTTGCAGCGCAGTTTTGCCATCTAGGCCAGCACCCTTAGCCATCGCACTTTCCATAGTCTCTTTAATTAAATCGCGGACCACAGTTGTAGTGCTTGCAAAACCTAGCTCTAAATAAATTGCGCCAATTAACGCTTCTAAAGCATCGGCTAGGAGTGAATTTTTATCACGTCCACCAGTTACTTCTTCACCTTTACCCAGGCGAATGTATTTTCCTAAATCGAGAGTGCGCGCAATGTCGGCGAGCGCGCGCATATTTACTATGCCAGAGCGCAGCGGAGATAAACGTGATTCATCTAAATCTGGATAACGTAGATAAAGTTCTTCTGTAACTATTAGCCCAAGAACTGAATCGCCTAAAAATTCCAGGCGTTCGTTCGTCTCTTTTGCACCGCTTTCATATGCGAAAGAACGGTGGGTAAAAGCTAACTCAAGCAATTCAGGAGAAAGTGAAATCCCGAGTTGCGAAGTTAAAGAAGAGTACAGATCAAACCTCTAGGACTTGGCGGCGGTTATATGTTCCGCAAGTTGGGCAAGCTGTGTGAGTCAACTTTGGTTGCTGGCATTGTGGGCAAGCTGCAAGTGATGCTGCAGTTGTCTTCCACATAGCGCGGCGGGAGCGCGTCTTAGAACGCGACATCTTTCGCTTTGGTACTGGCACGGTAATCGTCCTTAATCTCTATTTACCCCGAGCAGATCGCGCTCAAGGCTTACTGGGAGAAGTATCCCTTATTCATCCGAATTCTTAAAATCCAAGCCCGCCAGCCCAGCCCAGCGAGCGTCGACCGCCTCGTGGATATGGCCATCTGGCAAGTTCGCCCACTTCTCGCCGCAATCGGGGCACAGCCCCAGACAATCTTGCGAACAGAGCGGATTAACGGGTAGATCAAGAACTATCGCATCGCGAATCGGAGCTTCTAAATTCATCTCATTGCCATCAAGCCATAGTTCATCGACTGCATCGAGATCAATTTCATCGGATGCTTCGGCGCGAGCAGAGTGTTTCTTTCGCTTTCCACCCTTATCCGAACTCGGCTCATAGCGATAGAGCTCTTGAATCTTTCGCTCAACGACAATTTCAACTGGATCTAAGCAGCGAATACATTCGCCTTTAGCGACTGCATATAACTCTGCGCTAAGTAATACCCCTTCAGTCACAGATTCCAAGCGCATATCAATCTCGATGATGTCACCGGCTGGAACTGCAAGCAAAGCTACGCCGACCGGCTCCAGGATATCAAGATCGAGCTGGTACTCCTTCATCTCCCCCGCACGACGGGGCAGTTCATGGGTATTAAATTGAAATACTTGGGAGGCTCGGCTCATGGCGCTTTCGCTTTACTTAAATTACTTGTCGTCAGCTAATTGCGAAAGCACATCTTTATCGTTGGCGCCATCTAAGCGATCGCGACCACGGGCAACGGCATCCATAGTCTTATTTAAAATTACTTCCAAGGTTGCTAGGCGACCATCGATATAACTTTCGACTTCGGCGCGCTCATCGGCGGCCTGTGCTCGGGCATCATCGAGAATTCTCTGAGCTTCGTCGCGCGCGGCCTGCACAATCGCAGTCTGTTCAATCATCCGGGCAACTTCTTCACGAGCGGTGGCGATCATCTGTTCAGAGCTTGATCGACCTTCATCGATTAAAGAATCTTTCTTGGCCAGAATTTCTTCGGCCTGAAAAAGATCATGTGGCAGGCTTTCGCGGGCGCCATCTAAAATTTCTAGCATCTCGCTGCGGTGAACAACACATGATGCCGATAGCGGAACTCCACGTGCTTCTTCAACAAGAGTGATCGCGGTATTTAACTTTTCAATTGAGTCCATTTTACTTCCCTGCTACTCGTGCTTTGAGCGCATCATTGACGATGCTTGGAACCATAGAAGAAACATCGCCACCGAAGTGAGCAAGCTCTTTAACGATAGATGATGAGAGGAATGAATGGGCAGGTGCGGTGGCCATAAACATTGTTTCAACCCCCGTGCCTTGCAAATTTATTTGTGCCATTTGTAGCTCGTAATCAAAATCTGTCACAGCGCGCAAACCCTTGACGATTGCTTGGATTGAATTAGTTTTGCAGTAATCAACTAACAAGCCATGCCATGAATCGACTTTGACGTTCTTATATTTTGCAGTCGTCTGGCGAATCATCTCCATACGTTCTTCAACCGAGAAAAGGCTAGCTTTCGTTCGGTTGGCCAGAACCGCCACAACCACTTCATCAAATTGTTCGCTGGCGCGTTCGATAATATCTAGGTGCCCAAAGGTGATTGGATCAAATGATCCAGGACATACGGCGCGCTTCATGGAGTAAACGCTAGCAACGATTCGGAGCCTTATCCATTCTCAGGCTCAATTTCGGTTGGAGCGCCATAGAAAATGGTCGCTTGGCCATAATTCTTTTCGCGCACCGCAACATATCCATGGGGCCAGGAAATTTCCTTTACTCGTGAATTTCTTTCGATTGCAATCAGCGCCTGCGGATCTAAGAAGCCACCATCGTGCAATTGA
>CANIAV010000054.1 GCA_947465365.1 Actinomycetota bacterium
AGCCATACGCAGCTCTAGTTGAGTCGATATTGCGCTGAATATAAGGGGCTTCTTTAGAAGATTCTGATGGCTTCACTTGGAATTGCTGGACTGCTCCTGGGTAGATGCCGGCAATAAGAACTGATGCGCCAACCATTAAGGCAGTTCCAGCAGCTGGCAATAGCCAAGATTTGCGGACGATATTTGCAAAGAATAGAAGTGAACAGATAACTGCAATCGCAGCCAAAATAGATTTAGCAGGCAGCGTTGCATTTACATCGGTATAGGTAAGACCAGTAATTAGCCTGCTCTCCTTGAGAGCTAAGGCATAGCGATCAAACCAATATGCCACAGCCTTCATCAAAACAATTAAGCCAAGTAGCACCGATAACTGCACACGCGCAGCAACTGATGTGCGATCAGAACGTAGTTGTGGACGGATGCCGCCATAGATGTAATGAACTGCCACGCTGGCTAGCGTTGCCAAAATCAGAGTTGAGATCGCCCAACCTATAAGTGTCTGCAGGAATGGCAGACGGAAGGCGAAGAATGAGATATCCATTCCGAACTGTGGATCTTTAACTCCGAAATCAGTTGAGTTCTTAAAGAGTAACCATGAGCTCCAGAGTTGAATTCCGGTGGTGCCACCAAAGTAGAAGAGGACAACTGAAATACCGGCGAAAAATAACCTGCGGATCGGATCGATAGTTGAACGGTAGCGTTCTAAATTATCTGATTCCATCGCCATCGAAACATCAAATGGGCGACGGCGATAAGCCAAGAATATATTTGTGGAAATAATTAATGATGTAACAAGACCGGCAACAATAAAGAGCGCAATTTTGGTTGTTAGAACTGTTGTCCAAACAGCAGTAAAGCCGACTGATTTAAACCAGAGCCAATCAACATAGACACCACTTAGCGCAACGAGGCCTCCTGCGAGAACCGCCAGAATTATGAAGGTTAGGGCTAGCGGACTTGGTTTTTTCATCATGCTCCTAAGTTAGCGCAACCGCGCGGGGCTGCCGAATTGAGCGCCGTAATCGCCTCTTTTAGAGTGCTTACCGCAGCAATTTTTATACCTTTTGGAATAGTTGCAACGCTAGGTGCGAGATCTTTGCAATTACTTGCTGGAACCAGAATCAAAGTGGCCCCTGCCTTACGGGCTGCCAAAATCTTTTCCGCCACCCCACCTATTGCTCCCACATTTCCACCTTCATCAATTGTTCCTGTTGATGCAACGCTTTGGCCGCGCAAAATATTCTCGGGGGTTAACAGCTCAACAATTCCTAAGGCAAAGGCCAGACCGCCGCTGGGGCCGCCGGTCTTGGCTAGTGAAACTGCAATATCGCTTGGCTTAATTAACTCAGCCCCTGTATTCGGAGAATTACTTTGCAAATAATTTAGCGCTGCAACTTTCGCACTTAACTGCGAATCGACCATCTCAGTCTTGGCTTTTGCCTTTTCAGTTTTTGCACTTGCACCATCTTTATAGAAAAGTGATCTTGGCATAACAGCGTAATCACTGCGCGCCCACGAATAGATTAATTCTGCGCCAGTTACATATGCATCGGGATTGGTAATCAAAATAGAGAGTAGATAGATATGGCCATCTGATTTATAGAATTTTAAATTCGCTGGTGCGCTCTTGGCTGGTGTAATCACCTTGCTAAGAACATCTTGGGCATGGCCCGGGGTAATCACCACAAAGGGCAGCGGGGCAAACAGGGAAAGGCCGAAAAATAGAGTTAAGAGCGAAGTTACAAGGCGAGGAAGCCGGTTATGGTGCATCGCTTGCTTTAATATCGCCCGGATTGATCTCATCCTCGGCAGCGATAGTTATCTCGGCATCGCGGAAAGAATCTTGGAAACGTTGGAATTGAGTGACCGAACGGGTGGTCTCGGATTCGAATTTCGATTTAAATTGGGTAACCCATAGAACATAGCCAAGTGCGCCAAATAGACCCGCCAACGGGATAACCCACCAGATCAGAGCCATAAATGCGTTGGACATGTTAGATAGCCTATCTCTTGCGGGAAGAAATCTCGCATCGGTGGTGTTTATACGAATAACACTGGATTTAGATACAAGTTTGAGATTGGGGTCGCGTTATGGCTGGCTTTGGATTTATCCCAAATGATTCCAACGACCCTAACGATCCAGAAAATAACCGCCCTGATTTTGAAGCGATGATGCGCCAGATGCAAGAACAGATGAAGGCGCAATTTGAACAACTTGGAATTAACCCGGTCGGTTTTGTAAATCCATTCACAACTCTCTTCTCGCAAGCTGGCACCGGATCCGAAAAAGGCAAGGAAGAAGTTCTCTCAATTTCCGCCGCGCGCGATACCGCGAAGAAATTTGTAACTGCCCAAGGTTTAAAACCAATCACCACCAAAGAGTTAGCAGTTGTCGAGAGCGCATTTCAAATTTCTGAAGTTTGGCTCGATGAAGCTCTTACTTTTCCAGCAACAAATATCGCACCAACCATGGCAACTCGCTTAGATTGGGTCGACCAGACCATGAGCGGTTGGCATAAGACGATTGAGCCACTGGCCGCAGGCTTATCCAGCGCAATCTCCGAATTACTCGACCAAGCGATGAAGGCTCAAGCAGGTGAGACACCTGATGGTCAGCCGCCGATCGAGATGATCACCACGATGCTGCGCTCATTTATCTCAACCATGATCGCAACTCAATTGGGCCAATCAATTGGCACGCTCGCTTCCTCAGTTACTGGGGCGCATGATGTGGGCTTATCTTTGATGGATCCGGCTCACCCAGTTGTAATCCCAGAAAACATTGAGAATTGGGCCAATGAGTTAGAGATTCCAAAGTCTGAAGTATTTATCTATCACGCACTTCGCGAAGGCGCAGTAGCTCGTCTCTTTGCAAATAACCCATGGCTTGTTTCATATATCCAAAGTGCGATCGTTGAATACGGCAAAGGTATCCATATCGATATTGATGCGATCCAACGCCAAGCCCAGAGCGCCTTTGAAAATATGCAACAGAACATGGAAGAAAATATGAGCTTTGCGCTAGATAACGGAATCTTCACACCGGAGGAATCACCGGCTCAGAAAATTGCACTTGCCAAATTAGAGACAGTACTTGCGTTAATTGATGGTTGGACAGATGAAGTAACCGCACTTGCTGCCGGCGATCGCTTGCCCTCAATCGAGCAGCTAAGGGAAACGCTACGTCGACGTCGTGCATCTGCAGCTCCTGCACAACAACTATTTTCTTCAATGCTCGGATTACAGGTCTCGCCGAAGTTAACTCGTGAAGCGAGCGCATTCTGGAAGAAGATTCGCGAAGTTAAATCAATCGCAGAGCGCGATCAGATCTGGAGCGGCTTATTGCCAACTGCCGAAGATCTACTTGATCCTGAGAAATTCTTGAAGAGCACATCAATTCCCGATGATCTCTCGGGTTTGCTCTAGGGTCGCAAGAAAAGAAAAGCGAAGTCCCCGGCCGCTAATTTGATTTATCTGCCTTCCCCTTGCAGATAGATCAAACAGTTATCCGAGGACTTCGTAAGCGCAACTTATGACCAAATCTGCTCAGAATCAAATAATTTGGGATTTGACACACCTGTAATTTGCAATGCAATGGAAAATAATTTCCTGCTAAATCTCTCAACACGTACTTGAGATATTGTCGATATAAATCTATTTTGCGATTTTGGGGAGTACTTTTTAACTATGGCCTTAGATAATCTCGACGATGACGATCTAACCCTTCCTGGGATTTCAGAAGGTGAGATTATTGTTATCCGCTCGGCAAGGCGTAAGCGAAATATCTCGGCCTATCGCCAAGGCGGACGGATCATCGTTTCGATTCCAGCGCGCATGAGTAAGGCAGATGAGCACGCGATAGTGCCTGAGATGATCGCTAAGATCCGCAGCCAAGAATCTGCCCGCACACCCAGCGAAGAAGTCTTACTGCAGCGCACAGATGAACTACTGGCGTCCCTAGCCCCTGAGATCACGGCGCGGCCGGCATCGATCAATTGGCGCCCGATGCGCGAGCGCTGGGGCTCTTGCACCAGCGTCGATCGCACTATCCGCATCTCAGATCGGCTAAAACTGGCGCCGGATTACGCACTTGATTACGTCCTCTTCCATGAGGCGATCCATCTGCAGCACTTTGACCACGGCCTCGAGTTCACCGAGGTTCTGGGTCGTTTTGAGGGGGCAGAGCTAGCTAGCGCCTATCTCGATGGGTATGAGGCGGCCGAACGTGCCATGGCTGAGCCTGTGGAGCTAAAAAAACTACGCACAAACAGGGGTTAGTTAAGCGTATTTGAGCGTGGCGAGGGCTATCGTAATGCTTGCACGCGTGGGCGCTCAGAGTCCAAGCGGCGATTGGAGGCAATTATGACAGCAGAGACATACAAGGGTGACGCTTACTGCGTTAAGTGCAAAGCGAAGCGTGACTTCGAAGGCACTGTGAAGATCTCCGAGTCTGGTCGTCGCATGGCACAGGGCATCTGCCCAGTATGTGGCACCAAGGTCAATAGAATTCTTGGCAAAGCTCAGTAACTCACCAACATTAAAGATTCGCCCCGTCGTTCATCACACGTTGATGAGCACGGGGCGAATTTATTTTTAAACCCTGCGTAGATCTTTTCAAGTGCGACTGGAGCTCGCACACAGGCCGGTAAGCGCTAGGTGCTCGTCTTAGCCAATCCTTCGCAGATGAATACAACTCAGATCAAAGCCGGGATCGGCCTTTATCGCGGCACACGACCAGGTGAATATTTCATCGGCACGCACCGCGTGCGCATCGCCCTTTACTCAGATAACGCGGCCGGAATCTATGGCGCGCTCAAAGCTGGATTAAACCCAGCCGAAATCGCCGCCACATATTCACTCGGCGCCGGCGAGCTAGATGGCTTAATCGAAGAGTTAATTGCCTGCGAATTTCTTGAGACCCAAACGAGTGCGATTCAAATATCGGAAAGATTTATCTCAAATATTGCAGAGCGCGCTGCCAAAGCTGGCGATCACAGTAAAGATGCTTCATATTCACAAATTAAGAAACGAATCTCACCTGAGTTATCCGTGACGCGTTGGTTACCAGGTGTCTGCGATTCAGGAGTTTCAAAGGTGAGCGCTCGCCAAAGTGCGCACGTGGAAATCTCTGGCAATTCGCGCGCAGCACAACATCTATATGCAGCGCTGCTAGCCAGCGGTGTCATACATACTCAATTCGCACCATCGTTTCGGCGCGGAGCTGAGACCATAACTGAAGAAGATTTAATCGGTGGCTACGTAAATGCAACTGATATCGGACAAGTATTTACCGCATTTAGCCGCGAAAAATCGAAATCATTAGCGCTCTTTCCGCTGCCCAAAGTGGAATCCGCCGAAGAGCTGCCTGCTGGATTTGCCGAAAAAATCATTAAGATCCACTTTGGAGAAATTGATCCGGCAATCCTTGGGCTTTGGATGGCATCTGGCCAAGAACATTTAATTGTTAGCGAAATTAACGGTGGCTATTTAACAATCTCGCCAATTGTGAAGCCAGGACTTGGTCCATGTAGCCGTTGCTGCGAACTGACAATTGCTGATCAAAGCGGTGCCACGATTTTGGAAGGCGCCTCAGTTAGGGATGAGATTCCTGTGGCAGGGGCGAATTATCTAGCGGGATTATTAGCCAGCCAACTTCTCAACTTTATTGATACCGGAAGTTGCACCTTGTCGCGTGAGGCGATTTCTATCGACTTGCTGGATCTCTGTAACACAAAACACATCGCCATCGGGCGCCATCCGATGTGCGGCTGCAGTTGGCGATAGTTTTCAATTCGCGCAACTGCAAATTCTTCTGAACAATAGACCAATGGCCAAGAACGAAATCACCGAGACGGAGATCCCGAGCTCGACCGCAGTTCGCTCAGCGAAGATGGTCTCTATTCCAGTTGGCCTCGCCGGTCGTGGCGTTCTTGGTTTGGGTAGACAGCTAATCGGTCAATCGCCATCGCTTGTTATTACAGATATTCAAGAGAAGACAGCCGAGCAACTCTTTAAAGTTTTAGGCGAGCTAAAAGGCGGGGCGATGAAATTCGGCCAAGCTTTATCGGTCTTTGAAGCAGCCCTTCCTGAAAATATTGCCAAGCCTTATCGCGAGACGCTAACTAAGTTACAAGAATCAGCGCCTCCGCTGCCAACGCGGGTAGTCCATAAAGTTCTCGCTAAAGAACTTGGCGAAGATTGGCGCGATAACTTCACATCTTTTGAAGA
>CANIAV010000055.1 GCA_947465365.1 Actinomycetota bacterium
GCAGCAGCTTCTTGGTTACGTGGAATTGATTGGGTCGCCATTCCAACGACCGTAGCTGGAATGGTTGATGCGGCAATTGGCGGAAAGACGGCGATCAATAGCGACTATGGCAAGAATTTGATTGGCGCTTTCCATAGCCCTATATCTGTGATTATCGATTTCGAATGGCTTGCAACTCTCTCTGATCGAGATTTTGCTGCCGGTTTAGCTGAAGTCGTTAAGGCAGGATTTATCGCCGATGGCACAATCCTGGATCTCATGCGCGGCAAGGATTTGGCGACACTTCGCAAAGATCAAAAAGTCATCGCAGAACTTATTACGCGCGCCGTTGCGGTAAAGGCCGAAGTTGTTAGCTCAGATTTCAAGGAGAACCTTGCACGCGAGGCGTTGAATTACGGCCACACCTTGGGGCATGCCATTGAACTAGAAAGTAAGTTCTCACTTCGCCATGGCGAATGTGTAGCCATCGGCATGGCTTTCATGGCGCACTTACAGCTAGCGCTCGGTTTGATTACCAGTGAGTTAGCACAAGAGCATCTTGATATTCTGCAAGGTTTAGAACTTCCGATTTCCTACAAGCGTCAATCTTGGCCGACCTTGCTCGCCAATATGTCACTTGATAAAAAGGCGCGCGGAAAATCCCTCCGGTTCGTTACCATTACCGGTATCGGAAAGACAGATCGTCTGGAGAATCCAGATGAGCAGGTACTACTCGCAGCATATGAGAAGGTGAGTTCATGAAGGTTTTAATTATCAATGGACCAAATTTATCTCGCCTAGATATTCGTGATTCAGCAATTTATGGCGATATGACATATGCGCAATTAGTTTCACATATCGATAGCGCAGCAAAGACCCATGGATTTACTGCCGATATCCGCCAGAGCGATGATGAAGCAACGATCATTGGTTGGCTTCACGAAGCCGCCGACACCAATACACCGGTAATAATCAACCCGGCCGCCTTTACCCATTATTCATATGCGATCAGAGATGCTGCCGAGTTAGTAAAAGCACCGCTAATTGAAGTTCATCTATCTAACCCACTGGCTCGTGAGGAATTCCGTCACACTTCAGTGATCTCTGGTGTTGCTAATGGAACTATCGGTGGATTTGGTCCGAATTCCTACGTCTTAGCGCTGATCGCCCTCAAGGCGTTAACTTCATAAATCATCAGGTAAACTTTCCCGATAGTCTTCGAAAATCGAAGACCAACCGCGCTCAATAAATCTAGTCAAGAGCAATTGGTTGATGAATTGCGCTAAATGCGCGAACTGGAGTCATCGTGGCAACAACAAATGATCTTAAGAATGGCATGACCTTGGATATTGAAGGTCAACTATGGACCGTTGTTGAATTTCAGCACGTGAAGCCAGGAAAAGGTCCAGCATTCGTTCGCACCAAGTTAAAGCAGGTTCTAACTGGAAAAGTTGTCGATAAAACCTTTAACGCTGGCGTAAAGATCGAAGTTGCGGTTCTAGAAAAGCGTGAGATGAACTTCCTTTACAAGGAAGGCGAAGATTTCGTCTTTATGGATAATAAGACCTTTGATCAGATGAATATCAGCGCAGCAACTGTTGGCGATGCCTCGCAATATATGTTGGAGAACACTGAAGCGATCGTTGCTATCCATGAGAATAACCCGCTTTATATCGAGCTTCCTGCATCAGTTGTTCTCACCGTTACCTATACCGAACCAGGCCTGCAAGGAGATCGCTCTTCTGGTGGCACAAAGCCGGCAACTGTAGAAACTGGAATTCAGATTCAAGTACCGCTCTTTATCAAGCAAGATGAGAAAGTACTTGTTGATACCCGCGATGGCTCTTACCAAGGTCGCGCTAACTAGTGTCAGCTAGAAGCAAGGCTCGCAAACAGAGCCTTGACCTACTCTACGAAGGCGATATCCGCGGTCAAGCGCCAGCGGATTTATTAGCGCTACGTGATGTAGTTGAAGAAGGACCTGATGCCAGACCGATTCGTGAATATACAAAAGAGTTGATCGCAGGAATCGGTGAAAATCGTCGCAAGATTGATGAGTTGATCTCAACATATGCGCAAGGTTGGGATATGGATCGCCTACCAGCTGTGGATCGTAATATTTTGCGTCTTGGGATTTACGAAATTCTCTGGTGTAAAGAGCTAGCAGATGCCGTCGCTATCGATGAGGCGCTGAATTTAGCGAAAGAGTTATCAACCGATGACTCGGCAACATATATTCACGGTGTTTTAGGGCGTATTGCTTCAATTAAAGATAGCCTGGCGATTTAACTTAAGGTTATCTTCGACTGTTTCAACCATTGGCTTAACAATTCTCGCTTCATCGCTAGTAAAAGAGTGAGGGTATCCAGGTCGCTGGCGCGAAGAGTCAGAATTTCACCATTCCAATCGCCTCTACGTTGGGCAATTGCTATCAAAAAATTGTGAAGGCTGCGGAACTCATTCTCGCTCTGTCTTGTGGCTAAGACCGCACTCTGGCGGAGATCAAATCTTTCGATCTCAACCTTGTTTGTTGCGCCGCCTTCGGGCGCAGCGAGAAGTTCGGCAACCGGTATGGCGAAGAGATTGGCGAGTTCTAAGCAACGGGCAAGTGAGATCGCGCGAGTCCCACGTTCATAGGAGCCCATCACCACCGATTTTATTGAACCGTGTGATTTGCTTTCGATATCGTGCAAAGTCCAACCCCGTGCCTTACGCAAGGTGCGAAGCCGCAGGGCAACCGATTTTGGGGTGGGTTGGGTAAAAGGCGCGAAGTTTTCGATCTTTGATGTCATGGCGCATAGGTTAGAGATGGCCCTAACGCGCCCATTTTTCTCATCCACAGGGCCAGCTTTTTACGGTGTATCATTTGCCAACATCCTTTAACGACCCGTCCTGCGAGGCGGGGAAGGAGATTTAAATGAGCCTTGTCCTGCCTGCGCCAGATTTAACACGCGCGCTAACTCGTATTTCTCATGAGATTTTAGAACGTAACGCCGGTTCGGCAAATATCACCTTGCTAGGGATTCCAACTAGAGGTGCGCATCTAGCCAGACGTATCGCCGAGATTATTACCAAGATTGAAAGCGCTCCGGTTCAGGTCGGCACCTTAGATATCACCTTGCATCGCGATGACTTGCGGCTACGACCACCTCGTGCGCTGATGCCGACGGTAATTCCCGCATTGGGCGTTGAAGGTAGAGATGTAATTTTGATCGATGATGTTCTCTACTCTGGCAGAACTATCCGCGCAGCCCTTGATGCACTGGGGGAGATAGGTCGCCCCAAAACCGTGCAGTTAGCAATATTGGTCGATCGCGGCCATAGAGAGCTGCCGATCCGGGCTGATTATGTCGGAAAGAATATTCCTACTTCGCTGGAACAGAGCGTGATTGTTCACTTAACTGAACTAGATGGTGTCGACGAAGTTCTAGTTGAAGGAAGTGCAGAATGAAGCACTTACTCTCGATCAACGATCTATCCAAGGCTGATGCAATCTCAATTTTAGATACCGCGCAAGAACTAGCGCGGGTCAGCGATGGACCGATGAAGAAGTTGCCAACTTTACGTGGTCGCACCATCGTTAATCTCTTTGCTGAAGATTCCACGCGGACGCGAATTTCCTTCGAAGCTGCGGCCAAACGTTTATCAGCAGACGTAATCAATTTCTCGGCGAAAGGCTCGAGTATCAGCAAAGGTGAATCCTTAAAAGATACTGCGCAGACTTTGCAAGCAATGGGCGCCGATGCAGTAATCATTCGCCATGGCGCATCAGGTGCGGCCCAGCGGTTGGCAGATTCACAATGGATGTCGGGTTCGGTAATTAACGCCGGCGATGGAACACACGAGCACCCTAGCCAAGCTTTATTGGATGCCTTTACTATCCGCAAACATCTTTCAAAAGGGGCAAGCGATCTTGCAGGATTGCGGATTGCGATCGTTGGAGATGTTTTACATTCCCGAGTTGCCCGCTCAAATGTTCTCTTACTTTCGAAATTGGGCGCCCAGGTAATTTTGGTGGCGCCACCTACATTGTTACCGGTTGGAATCGAAAGCTGGCCGTGTGAAATATCTTATGATCTAGATGCTGTCATAAAAAGTGTTGATGCGATCATGATGTTGCGAATTCAGATGGAGCGAATGAATGAATTATTCTTTCCTAATGCTCGTGAATACTCGCGCTACTTTGGTCTAAATAGTGACCGAATGAAGGCGTTAAAGCCCGATGCGATCGTTATGCACCCAGGTCCCATGAATCGCGGCTTGGAGATTACGGCAGATGCTGCAGATGGCGCGCGGTCGGTAATTGTTGAGCAGGTTGCAAATGGAGTCAGTATCCGAATGGCGATTCTATATTTACTTCTGGCGGGCAGCCAAGAAATCGGAGTGGCGCTATGACAATAGATAACTACTTGCTTAAAGGTTTAACTCTCCCTGATGGCAGCGTTAGTGATATTGAAATTCGCGGCGGCAAGATTTCTGGACTCGGAAAAGATTTAGCAAAGAGCGAAGGCCTGACAGAGATCGACCTTAAAGGCTGCGTCGTTCTGCCTGGATTAGTGGATCTACATACTCATTTGCGCGAACCTGGTCGCGAAGATGCGGAAACAGTTCTGTCAGGAACAATGGCAGCAGCTAAAGGTGGTTATGTCGCAGTATCTGCGATGGCAAATACCTCACCGGTTGCCGATACTGCAGGAGTTGTTGAACAGGTTTACGCCCTTGGACAGAGCGCTGGATTTGCCGATGTATTTCCGATTGGCGCAGTAACTGAAGGGTTGCGCGGCGAGAGCCTCTCCGAAATGGGTGCGATGGCTGATTCGCGAGCGCGAGTAAGAATATTTAGTGATGATGGTAATTGCGTCTTTGATCCGCTGGTGATGCGTCGCGCTCTGGAATATGTAAAGAAATTTGATGGCGTAATCGCCCAACATGCGCAGGATCCACGTTTGACTATTGGGGCGCAGATGAATGAGGGAGAAATATCTTCGCGTTTAGGTTTAAAGGGTTGGCCGGCAGTTGCTGAAGAAGCGATCATTGCACGCGATGTCCTGATTGCCGATCACGTTAAATCTCGTCTACATATCTGCCATTTAACAACGGCAGGGGGAGTTGAGATAATTCGTTGGGCTAAAGCGCGCGGCATAGATGTAACCGCGGAAGTAACACCACATCACTTGCTTCTGACTGATGAAAGCGCTTTGAGTTACGATCCAATATTTAAGGTAAATCCACCGCTACGTACTCAGCGCGATGTTGAAGCTTTGCGCGAAGGTTTAGCCGATGGAACGATCGATATCGTTGCAACTGATCATGCACCTCACCCGGCTGAGGCGAAGGAGTGTGAATGGCAGGAAGCGGCCTTCGGCATGCTTGGCCTGGAGAGCGCGCTAGCAATCGTTAATCAGGTTATGGTGGCTACAGGATTGATGACGTGGGAGGCGGTGGCAGATCGCATGAGTTATGCGCCAGCACGCATTGGCCGCTATGAAGAGCATGGTCAAAAGATCGCAATTGGTAGCGAAGCCAACTTAACTGTGATTAATCCGACGCAGACCTTGCGCGTGGATCGCGACCTAGTTGCCTCACGTAGTCGCAATACTCCCTTCCATGGAATGGAGCTACAAGGTGTTGTTGCCGCAACGATTTATCGTGGATACCCAACTTTCCTTAACGGCAAACTCTCTCCAACAGAGGAGCGCTGATGTCTAAAGCCTTTCTTGTTTTAGATGATGGTCGGATCTTCGAAGGTAAATCATGGGCCGCCACCGGTCGCGCCTTTGGAGAAGCAGTCTTTCAAACTGGAATGACTGGCTATCAAGAGACATTGACGGATCCAAGTTATCACCGTCAGGTTGTGGTCATGACCGCACCGCACATCGGTAATACGGGTGTAAATACTCCAGATAATGAATCAAAGAAGATCTGGGTGGCTGGTTTCGTCGTACGAAATCCTTCGACAATCACCAGTAATTGGCGTAGCGAAAAAGATTTAGAAGCTGAACTAATCGATCAGGGAATTGTGGGCATTCAAGGCATAGATACTCGAGCGCTCACGCGTCATCTACGCGATCGTGGTGCTATGCGGGTAGGAATATTTTCAGATGTAGATATATCTCGGGAAGAGATGGTCATTGAGGTCCGTAAAACTGATGCGATGTCAGGTGCATACTTAAGCGCAGATGTTTCTACCGCAAAACCTTATATTGTTCCTGCGGTAGGAGTTAAGAAATTTACC
>CANIAV010000056.1 GCA_947465365.1 Actinomycetota bacterium
ACCGGTGAAATCTTGCGCGATGAGACCGAGATCTATATCTTCCCAGCGACTCACTATGCCGCAGGTCCGGAAACGATGAAGCGCGCAATGGGCGATATCCAGGATGAGTTGCAGATCCAACTCAACCTCTTTGAAAAGCAAGGCAAGCTACTGGAAGCGCAACGCCTAAAGATGCGCACAACATTTGATTTAGAGATGATGGAGCAACTCGGTTTCTGTTCTGGAATCGAAAATTACTCACGGCATCTAGATGGACGTGCGCCAGGTTCTGCACCTAACTGTCTATTGGATTATTTCCCGGAAGATTTCTTACTCGTAATCGACGAAAGCCATGTAACCGTTCCGCAGATTGGCGCCATGTTTGAAGGCGATGCATCCCGTAAGCGCACCTTGGTTGAGCATGGATTCCGTTTGCCAAGTGCTATGGATAATCGCCCGCTGAAATGGCCCGAATTCTTAGAACGCGTTGGCCAGAAGGTTTATCTCTCGGCAACACCCGGTAAATATGAGATGGCTAAAGTTGAAGGCGATGTAGTTGAACAAGTAATTCGTCCGACTGGTTTGGTTGATCCCGGAATCGTTATCAAGCCGATAAAGGGACAGATTGATGATCTACTCAATGAGATAAATATTCGAGCAGCGAAGAATGAACGCGTTCTGGTTACAACTCTAACCAAGAAGATGTCGGAAGATTTAACTGATTACTTACAGGAGCGTGGGGTTCGAGTGCGGTATCTGCACTCTGAAGTCGACACTTTACGCCGCGTGGAATTACTTCGCGAGCTGCGTACCGGCGAATACGATGTCTTGATCGGAATCAACCTACTGCGCGAAGGCTTGGATCTACCGGAAGTCTCACTCGTTGCAATTTTAGATGCCGATAAAGAGGGCTTCTTAAGATCGGCTACTTCCTTAATTCAAACTATTGGACGCGCGGCGCGAAATGTTTCGGGTGAAGTACATATGTATGCCGACAACATAACCAAATCAATGGCGCAGGCGATCGATGAGACAAATCGTCGACGTGCCAAACAGGTCGCGTATAACTTAGAACGTGGCGTTGACCCACAACCGTTGCGTAAGAAGATCGCCGATATTACAGATCAGATCAATCGCGAGAGCGAAGATACCGAAGAGCTCTTAGCCCACGAGAAGGGCGGAGCGAAGAAGATCGCTTCATCTGCTGGCCTATATGACAAATCTTCGACTTCTCTGCCGCGCCAAGATCTGATTGCGTTGATAGGCTCGCTCACCGATCAGATGCGCAACGCCGCAGCTGAACTTCAATTTGAGGTCGCAGCGCGCCTGCGTGATGAGATCAAGTTATTGAAGAAAGAGTTACGAATGATGGAAGAGGCCGGGGTTTGAGTATCGATAAGTTGGTTGTGCGCGGTGCACGCGAGCACAATCTAAAGAATGTTTCGATCGAACTTCCGCGCGATGCGTTAGTCGTATTCACTGGCCTTTCGGGTTCTGGAAAATCTTCCTTAGCCTTCGACACTATCTTCGCCGAGGGTCAACGTCGTTACGTTGAATCTCTGTCGGCATATGCCCGCCAATTCCTGGGCCAGATGGATAAGCCAGATGTCGATTTCATCGAAGGTTTATCACCGGCAGTTTCAATCGATCAGAAATCTACCAACCGAAACCCACGATCCACTGTCGGAACAATTACTGAAGTTTATGACTACCTGCGTCTCTTATTCGCCCGCGCCGGACGCCCACATTGTCCGAACTGTGGCAAAGCAGTTACTCGCCAATCACCACAACAAATTGTTGATCAGATTATGGAGCTTCCACCAACAACTAAGTTTCAGGTTTTAGCTCCAGTTATTCGCGCACGTAAAGGTGAATTTGTTGAACTCTTTACCGATCTGATCACTCAAGGCTATTCACGGGCCCGCATTGATGGTGAAGTAGTTGCCCTCTCTGATGCCCCAAAGCTTAAAAAACAAGAGAAGCACACCATTGAAGTTGTCATTGATCGACTGACTGCAAAGGCAGAAAGCAAAACTCGTCTCACAGATTCAATCGAAACTGCGCTGCGTCTGTCTTCTGGAATTGTTGTATTGGACTTTGTTGACGCCAAGGGCGCAGATAAGGAGCGCACCTACAGCGAGCATCTGGCTTGCCACGACTGTGAACTCTCTTTTGAAGAGTTAGAGCCACGCTCCTTCTCCTTTAACTCACCATTTGGGGCATGCGTTGAATGTTCGGGTATCGGCACAAAGAAAGAGGTCGATTTAGATCTCATAATTCCTGATGATTCAATCTCAATAAACGAAGGTGCGATTGCGCCATGGTCGGGCGGACAATCTTCAGACTACTTCTTGCGTTTATTAGAGGCGCTAGCAAAAGATCTGCCTTTCTCGCTAGATATCCCGTGGAAGAAGATCTCAGTTAAGGCGCGCGAAGCGATTCTTAATGGCTACGAATATGAAATTAAGATGAAGTACAAGGGGCGTTACGGAGCCCGAAATTACACAACTGGCTTTGAAGGCGTTATTCCCTTTATCCATCGCCGCCACGAGGAGACCGATAGCGATTACAGCCGCGATAAGTACGAGGCTTATATGCGCGAAATCTCTTGCGAAAAATGCAATGGTGCTCGTTTAAAGCCAGAAGTCCTTGCCGTAACTATCGGCGATAAGAATATTTCCCAGATTTGCGAACTCTCCATTGCAGATTGTGCAATCTTCTTAAAGCAGATCAAGCTAAATAAACGTGAGGCGCAAATCGCTGAGCGCGTTATGAAAGAGGTCAATGCTCGCCTGGGCTTTTTGTTAGATGTTGGGCTTGATTATTTATCGCTGGCGCGTCCTGCCGGTTCACTATCTGGTGGTGAGGCCCAGCGCATTCGACTTGCGACTCAGATCGGATCTGGCTTAGTTGGAGTTCTATATGTACTGGATGAACCTTCGATCGGTTTACATCAGCGCGATAACAAACGTTTAATCGAAACTTTAACTCGCCTGCGCAATCTCGGTAACACTCTAATTGTCGTAGAACACGATGAAGAGACAATTCGTACTGCCGACTGGATCGTTGATATCGGACCGGGTGCTGGCGAACATGGTGGTAAGGTCGTGGTCTCGGGAAGTTATGAAGATCTAATCGCATCGAAAGAATCAATCACGGGCGCTTATCTATCAGGACGTAAATCAATTGAGATTCCCAAGAAGCGTCGTCCAGTAGATCCAAAACGCAAGCTAGTTGTTAAGGGTGCAAAAGAGAATAACCTGAAAGATATTGAAGTTGAAGTTCCCTTGGGTGTATTTGTTGCAGTAACTGGCGTTAGCGGTTCAGGTAAGTCAACTCTTGTAAATGACATTCTCTACACAGTTCTTGCTAATAAACTCAATGGCGCACGTTTAGTACCTGGTCGCCACCGATCTGTTAGCGGTATCGAGCTTTTGGATAAAGTTGTTCACGTTGATCAATCACCGATTGGTCGTACTCCTCGTTCCAACCCGGCGACTTACACAGGTGTATTCGACA
This sequence comes from Actinomycetota bacterium, assembly GCA_947465365.1. Lineage (GTDB taxonomy): Bacteria > Actinomycetota > Actinomycetes > Nanopelagicales > Nanopelagicaceae > Planktophila. The sequence continues at coordinate 3,499 of CANIAV010000056.1, forward strand.
AGATCCGCGCCCTCTTTGCTGAAACTAGCGAAGCGAAAATCCGTGGGTATCAACAAGGGCGCTTCTCCTTTAACGTAAAAGGTGGCCGGTGCGAAAATTGCTCAGGTGATGGAACCATCACCATCGAGATGAACTTCTTACCTGATGTTTATGTTCCCTGCGAGGTGTGCCATGGCGCGCGCTATAACCGCGAAACTTTGGAAGTTCATTACAAGCATAAAACGATCGCCGAAGTTTTGAATATGCCGATCGAAGAAGCCAGTGGGTTCTTTGAATCAGTGCCGGCCATCGCTCGTTACCTGAAGACTCTCAACGATGTCGGCTTGGGTTATGTTCGCCTAGGTCAATCAGCACCAACCTTGTCAGGTGGTGAAGCACAGCGCGTAAAGCTGGCAACTGAGCTACAACGTAGATCTACCGGCCGCACCATTTATGTACTAGATGAACCAACCACTGGCTTGCACTTTGAAGATGTCAATAAGTTATTAACTGTGCTGAGCCGCCTAGTTGATACTGGAAATACCGTTGTAGTTATCGAACATAACCTAGATGTAATTAAATCTTCTGACTGGGTGATCGATATGGGACCAGAAGGTGGATTCCGCGGCGGGTTAGTTGTTGCTGAAGGAACGCCAGAGGATGTGGCAAAGGTGAAAGAAAGCTACACCGGTCATTACCTGGCAGAGATTTTGGCGAGCAATCGCGCCCCGGTAAAGAAAAAAGCTGCCGTTAAGTAAATGTCTGATCCCGCAAGTTACCGTCCAAAGGAGATCCCTGAACTCCCTGGGGTTTATCGCTTCTATAACGGTAAAGATAAAGTTATCTATGTTGGCAAAGCTAAGAATTTGAAGAATCGCTTAACGACTTACTTTGGTTCAAACCTCGCCCGCAAAACTCATCGCATGGTCCATGAAGCAGTGCGCGTTGATTGGACGATAGTCGGTACCGAGTTAGAAGCGCTAGCTCTGGAATTCTCTTGGATCAAGCAGTATCAGCCGACCTATAACGTTCAATTTAAAGATGACAAGTCCTATCCATATTTGGCGATCTCGATGCAGGATGAATTTCCACGTATCTTTATTACTCGTAAAGAGAAACGTCCGGGACTTAAATACTTTGGGCCATACACAAATGCCTGGGCGTTACGTAATACCTACGAAGTCTTACTTAAAGTCTTTCCAGTTCGCTCTTGTAGCGAAGGAAACTTTAAACGGGCTCAGCGCAGCAAGCGCCAATGTTTATTGGGCGATATTGGCAAATGTGCCGCTCCATGTGTTGGTTGGGTAACTCCTGCTGAACATCGTGAGATTGCAGTGAAGTTAGATGCCTTTATGGAGGCAGGTATGGAAGATATCTTGCCGAAACTGCGCGAAGAGATGGATCTGGCAGCTAGCCGCGAAGAGTTTGAACGCGCCGCACGTATTCGTGATCAGATCGAATCATTTGAAAAAGCCCAGCGATCTACCCAAGGAAATCTCTCGGATGATCTGGATGGAGATTTCATTTCTATTCACGAAGAAGGTTTGCATGCTGCTGGATCTATCTTTATGGTTCGTCGTGGCTCCATTAAGGGATCAAGGTCTTGGATCGTCGATCAAGAACGAGCGTTGGAAGGCGATGACCAAGTCGCATCGCTCTTCTTCTCAATCTATAACGGGGCAGCACCGGCAGATATCCCAAATGAAATATATTTGAATCGCGAACCGAGTGATCAACTAGCACTTGAAGCATGGTTAAGTAATTTGCGCGGAGCCAAGGTTGCCATCAAGGTGCCACAACGCGGTGAAAAGGTTGAACTTTTACAGACGGTGGATCGCAATGCTCATTACGCTTTGATCCAGTTCTTGAGTAAGCGCGCAACTGATGCCGCAGTCAGCGGCAAGGCTTTACTTGAAATTGAAGAACAGTTGGAACTTTCTAGGACTCCACTGCGGATTGAGTGCTTTGATATCTCCAATATTTCAGGGACATCAGTGGTTGCTTCAATGGTGGTCTTTGAGGATGGTCTGGCAAAGAAGAGCGAGTATCGCCGTTTCATTATCGATACAACTACCGCCTCCGATGACACACGTGCAATGCATCAGGTGATAACCAGGCGTATGAAACGTTTACTAAATGATCGCGCCGCCGATGAATCTGATGTTGCTGAAATTGGTGGACGGTTAAGTAAATTCTCCTATCCACCACAATTGATAGTTGTTGACGGGGGAGCGCCACAAGTTGCCGCAGCCCAACGTGCACTAGATGAACTTGGAATTACCGATGTTGCACTTTGTGGTTTAGCTAAACGTCTGGAAGAGGTCTGGCGCCCCGGCAACTCTGATCCACTTATCCTGCCGCGAACTAGCGAAGGAATGTATTTGTTGCAACGCATTCGCGATGAAGCACATCGCTTTGCGATCACCTTCCATAGATCACGCCGTTCTAAGGTAATGCTGGAATCTGTTCTCGATGATATTCCGCAGATGGGTCGTTCCCGTCGCGCAGCTTTGTTGGAGCGCTTTGGATCTGTTGCTGCGCTGCGCAAGGCCACGCTGGTCGACCTAGCCCAAACACCAGGCATCGGTGAGAAGATCGCAGAAATTATCTTCCAACATTTACAACGCCAGGCAGAT
>CANIAV010000057.1 GCA_947465365.1 Actinomycetota bacterium
CGAATCACCACCACAATTACAGATGACGAGATGAGCGCGAGCTTCTTTTGCATGGGCTTATTCTCCATCGCCGAAGGCATATCAGTCAAGGTTTGAGATGTAAGTCTCAAATTGTGAAACTAGCCGCAGACTGCGCCCTTTGAGGCAGAACCAACGGTCTTTGAATACTTTGCCAAGACCCCGCGGGTGAATTTGTGAGGAATTGGTTTCCAGCCGACTTTGCGGGCGGCAAGTTCTGCCGGTTCTACTAAGAGATCCAAGGTGCGAGCCTTGATATCGATACGAACGCGATCGCCATCTTTAATAAATGCAATTGGCCCACCGTCGACCGCTTCTGGTGCAACGTGTCCGACGCAAAGGCCGGTTGATCCACCAGAGAAGCGACCATCTGTTAATAACAAAGTTGATTTACCAAGTCCTGCGCCTTTAATCGCACCGGTAATCATTAACATCTCGCGCATACCTGGTCCACCTTTTGGACCTTCGTAGCGAATTACGACTACATCACCGGCTTGAATCGTTCCATTTTCTAAAGCTTCCATCGCCGCTTGTTCGCGTTCGAAGACACGTGCTGGTCCTTCAAATGTTTCGATTCCGATTCCAGCTGTCTTACAGACTGCGCCATCAGATGCAAGAGAACCGCCCAAGATCGTGATTCCGACATCGGTAGATAGCGGCGTTGAAATAGCATGCAAAATATCGCCATCTACATCGGGCGGATTAATACCTGCAAGATTTTCCGCCATGGTCTTACCGGTAACTGTCATTACATCACCGTGTAATAAACCAGCATCAAGGAGGGCTTTTAGAACAACGGGAACTCCGCCGACTTTATCCATATCGCTCATTACATAACGACCAAATGGCTTTAGATCACCAAGTAGCGGCACCTTTGAACCAATGCGATGGAAATCATCGAGTGATAAATCAACTTCTGCTTCGTGAGCAATTGCAAGTAGATGAAGCACTGCGTTGGTTGATCCACCAAGTGCCATAACTGCGGTAATTGCATTTTCAAAGGCGCGCTTTGTCAAAATATCACGTGTAGTAAGTCCAAGTTTGATCATATTTACAACAGCTGCACCCGATGCGACTGCAAAGGCATCACGACGGCGATCTACGGCAGGAGGCGCAGCCGATCCCGGAAGTGAGAGACCAATTGCTTCGCCAACCGTGGCCATTGTGTTTGCGGTGTACATGCCGCCGCAAGCGCCTTCACCTGGACAAATCGCACGTTCAATTTGATCTACGCGCTCTTGGGTAATTAATCCACGTGCGCATGCACCGACTGCTTCGAAGGCATCGATGATCGTTACATCTTTACCATCTACTTGGCCAGGCAGAGTTGACCCTGCATAAACAAAGACTGATGCCACATCGATACGGGCGGCTGCCATCATCATTCCGGGAAGGGATTTATCGCACCCAGCAAATGTGACCATTCCATCTAAACGTTCTGCTTGCATAACGGTTTCCACTGAATCTGCAATAACTTCGCGCGAAACAAGTGAGTAATGCATTCCTTCGTGGCCCATAGAAATTCCATCAGAGACAGAGATCGTGCCAAATTGCATTGGGAAACCACCAGCATCAATTACGCCTTGCTTGGAAGCTTTCGCCAAACGGTCTAACGATAAATTACATGGGGTGATTTCATTCCAAGATGAGGCGATACCAATCTGAGGTTTCACCCAATCTTCATCTGTCATTCCAACAGCGCGCAACATTCCGCGGGCAGGGGCGCGTTCTAAACCATCTGTGACTAATCCGGAACGTGGTTTCATCTGCGACATGGAGCGAAGTCTATTAGACTTGGCTCATTCACTCCAGTTTGAAACCCAATAACTTACTTTTTAAGAGGAGAACCTTGTGTCAAAAAAGCCTGTAGTCGACGGCCTAGATCCAACTAGATGGCGAACGCTATTTGTCGTTGCCATTTCACAGTTAATGCTCGTACTAGATAGCTCGATTATGAATATTGCTATCCCCAGCGCAAAAATTGATCTCGGCATCAGTGATGCCAATCAGCAATGGGTTATTACTGCATACACCTTGGCCTTTGGATCGTTACTTCTACTCGGTGGTCGCGTTGGTGATTACATGGGGCGTAAAAAGATCTTCTTAATTGGTTTGATCGGTTTTGCAGCAGCTTCCGCCCTTGGTGGAATTGCATCGACTCAAGGCTTGCTCTTTGCATCTCGCGCCTTGCAAGGCGTCTTTGGTGCGCTGCTTGCTCCCGCTGCGTTGGCAATCATTTCGGTAACTTTCACAGTTCCGGCAGAACGCGCCAAAGCTTTTGGTGTAATCGGAGCAATCTCAGGCGGTGGCGCAGCAATTGGTTTGATTCTGGGTGGCACCTTGACTGAATTCTTCTCATGGCGCTGGTGCTTGGGCGTAAACACCCCAATAGCAATTGTCGCTGCAATCTTGGCAATTAAATTTGTACACGAATCAAAAGCAGAAGGTAATAACACCTACGACATTCCAGGTGTCATCACCGCAACGGCTGGCCTCTTCTCCCTAACTTATGGATTCAATGAAGCAGCAACTAAAGGTTGGTCATCTTCGACCACTATCTCCTTTCTATTAGCTGCAGCAGTTCTTCTCGTAATATTTGTCGTAATTGAGATGAAGGTTGCAAATCCACTTATGCCGCTTCGTGTTGTGACAGAGCGCAACCGCGGTGGTTCATATCTTGGTTCATTGGTTGTCGGAGCCGGACTGTTCTCTATGTTCTTATTCCTTGGTCTCTACCTACAAGTAATCCTTGGTTACTCACCATTGAAATCTGGATTTGCCTTCCTGCCATTTACAGCAGGCATCATTGTCTTTGCGGGAATCGCATCTCAACTACTTCCGCGAATTGGTCCTAAGCCGCTAATGGTTCCAGGGCTTATCTTCGCTGGTATCGGTTTACTTATGCTTACTCGTATTACGCCAGATACTTCTTATACAACTCATGTCCTGCCATCCCTTTTGATCATGAGCTCTGGAATGGCGCTGGTCTTTATCCCGCTTACCTCAACCTCCCTTCATGCAGTTTCATCACATGACACAGGTGTAGCAAGCGCAATGCTAAATACCTCTCAACAGATCGGTGGTTCACTCGGAACTGCGCTGCTAAATACCGTTGCTGCTACTGCGACTACAACGTACGTGGCGGCACATTCTGAACTTGGCAAGATGGTTCAGCCGTTTGCGATGACCCACGGATTTACGGTCGCCTTCAAATTCAGCGCGGTGCTGTTATTTGCAGGAGCAGTCGTGCTCTTCTTCTTTATTAATATTGGGAAAGAGTCACTTGTTGAAACAGAAGGCGTTTCAATCCACTAACGAAATAGAAAGTTAAGCTTGACCTAAGTGGTCAAGTAGAAGCTCGCGAACTCGCGCAGCATCTGCTTGGCCCTTTGTCTCTTTCATGACTGCGCCAATTAGCGCACCGGCTGCAGGAACATGGCCCGCCCGCACCTTATCTGCAGTCTCTGCTTGTTCTGCGCAAACCTTTTCAATCGCTGCCATAAGTGCACCATCATCGTTTACAACTTTAATACCGCGCTTGGCGACAACCTCACTTGGAGTTCCCTCCCCCGCAATTACGCCTTCGACAACTTGACGGGCTAACTTATCTGTAAGTTCGCCAGCGGCGACTAGCGCAACAATATCTGCGACATCTTTCGGTGTAATTGAAAGATCGGCAATTGCAACATCTTTCTCATTTGCAAGCCGTGAAATTTCACCAAGCCACCAAGTGCGCGCTTTAGTTGGCTCCGCGCCTAATAAAACAGTCTCTTCGACAATATCTAATACATCGGCATTAATCATCGCCGCCATTTCTTTATCGGGCACTGCCCACTGTTCTTTCAATCTCTTGCGACGAAGCGATGGGCGCTCTGGCTGTTGTGCCCGAAGTTCTTCAATCCATGCCGCAGCTGGTGCTACTGGTACCAAATCTGGTTCTGGGAAATAACGATAATCCTCAGCCTGTTCTTTGGAACGGCCAGAGCGAGTAAGGCCAGTATCTTCTTGGAAGTGACGAGTCTCTTGCTTAACTTTCTTTCCATCATTTAATAACTCTGCGTGGCGGATCATTTCACCACGGATAGCGCGTTCGACTGAGCGGAGCGAGTTAACGTTTTTGGTTTCAGAACGTGTGCCAAGAACATCAGAGCCGATCAGGCGCAGTGAAACGTTGGCATCGCAACGAAGAGAACCTTGCTCCATCTTTACATCAGAGACTTTTAGGCCGCGCAAAATATCGCGAAGTTCGGCAACGTAAGCTTTGGCAACTTCTGGAGCATATTTACCGGTGCCCGGAACAATCTTGGTAACGATTTCTACAAGAGGTATTCCCGCGCGGTTGTAATCAAGAAGTGAATATTCAGCACCGTGGATACGACCAGTGGCGCCACCGACGTGAAGTGACTTACCGGTGTCTTCTTCCATGTGAACGCGCTCGATTTCAATTCGGAACTGTTTTGGACCCTCATCAGTTTCGATTTCAACATCAACGAAACCATCAAAACAAATTGGTTCGTCATATTGTGAAATCTGGAAGTTCTTTGGCATATCTGGATAGAAATAGTTTTTACGGGCAAAGCGGCTATACGGTGCGATCTGGCAATTTAGCGCCAAACCAATCTTGATTGTTGATTCAATCGCTTTCGCGTTTACAACTGGAAGCGCGCCAGGCAAGGCCAAGCAGACCGGGCAAGTCTGGGTATTCGGTTCTCCCCCGAAAGTTGTGCTGCATGAGCAGAACATCTTTGATTCAGTATTTAACTCAACGTGGACTTCCAGACCTAATACTGGTTCGTATTTAGCCATTACATCATCGTATGAAAGCGCCATTATTTGGCACCTCCTAACGCAGGTGCTTTCGAAATTAAATGTCCGCCCCATTTAGAAACAAGTGCTGCTTCAAGGGCTGCACCAACTTGATAAAGTCTTTGATCTTGCATCGCAGGTGCCATGATCTGGAAACCAACCGGCAAGTTATCTTCATCGGCTAAACCTGCCGGCAAGCTCATTCCGCAGATACCAGCCAGGTTTACTGGGATGGTTGCCACATCAGCTAAATACATTGCAATTGGATCTTCGGACTTTTCGCCGATCTTAAATGCAGTAATTGGCGAAGTTGGTGAAACCAAGACATCGGCCTGTGAGAACGCCTTTTTGTAATCTTCGAGGATTAAGGTGCGGATCTTTTGAGCGCTGCCGTAATAAGCATCGTAATAACCAGAAGAAAGTGCGTAAGTGCCCAAGATGATGCGACGTTTTACTTCACGCCCAAAACCGGCTTCGCGAGTTGCATTCATTACAGATTCGGCTGATGCGCCATCGCTATCGCCTGTGCGCAAGCCATAACGCATCGCATCAAAGCGAGCTAAGTTGGAAGAACATTCCGATGGCGCAATTAAGTAATAGGCAGCAAGTGCGTATTCAAAACTTGGGCAATCGACTTGCACAATTTGCGCACCAAGAGATGCCAAGATATCTAGCGATTCATTAAATCTTGCTTGCACGCCTGTCTGATAGCCATCGCCTTGTAACTGCTTAATCACACCTATCTTTAAACCTTTTACATCACCAGATTTTGCAGCGGCAACAACTGCTGGAACTGGTGCGTTGATACTTGTTGCATCTCTCGGGTCGTGACCGGCAATAACTTCATGCAACATAGCAGTATCTAAAACTGTACGACCAAAGGGACCGGCTTGATCCAAACTAGATGAGTAAGCAATTAGCCCATAACGAGATACTGCGCCATAAGTCGGGCGAACGCCAACGATTCCAGTTAGCGCTGCTGGTTGGCGAATTGATCCACCAGTATCAGAACCAATTGCAAGAGGTGCCTCAAAGGCGCTAACTGCTGCTGCCGATCCACCGCTAGATCCACCAGGTGTGCGAGTTAAATCCCATGGATTAAAGGTTGGGCCATAACCAGAATTTTCGGTAGATGAGCCCATCGCAAATTCATCCATATTGGTTTTACCTAAAATTACAACGCCGGCCGCCTTTAATTTAGCAACGACAGTTGAGTCATAGGGCGGCTTCCAGCCTTGCAGGATCTTTGAACCGGCAGTTGTTGGTACACCTTCTTGAGCTAAAA
>CANIAV010000058.1 GCA_947465365.1 Actinomycetota bacterium
ATGGCAGCGCTCTCTTTCTTAGGTTTACGCGCACAGCGCAGCAAACCTGATCGGTTAGTGGCTTAACTATTTGTTAGGCCCGTCGCACCTACAACGCCGACCAGGTATCGAAATTAGATTTCTAAACTTGGACCGAAGTGGCTTGTATTCCCTGAAAACAGTTCATACATAAGTGCTGAGATGTCACCAAAATTTTCGTTCCCGAATAACTAAGGTGCAGGCCAAATCTTACCTGTCCCGAAGGGGTGCTAAATCCACCCCCGTCCCCGGGTTATGCGCGGGGATGGGCTTGTTTAAAAGCTTTTTGTAGCCTTTCAGTAGATACATGGGTGTAAATCTGAGTTGTTGCAAGAGATGCATGGCCCAAGATTTCTTGGACAGTTCGCAGATCTGCGCCGCCTTCTAATAAATGTGTTGCCGCTGAATGTCTAAGCGCATGTGGCCCCATCTTCTCAACGCCTTCGAGCGCAGCAAGTGCGTGATAAACCATGGTGCGAACGGTGCGCTGATCAATTCTTTTCCCACGTGCCCCAAGAAAAACTGCGCGTTCGGACTTTAACCCGGCTAATAAATCGCGTCCCTCTTTTAACCAAGATTCCAACGCCCGCATCGCCGGATTTCCAATCGGGATTGTGCGCTCTTTATTCCCTTTTCCTAATACCCGAATTGTCTGACGCGCATAATCAATATCTTCTAGGTCTAAACCACATAGCTCTGAAACGCGCGCACCAGATGCATACAAGATCTCCAGCATTGCAGCATCGCGTTTAGAAACGGGACCTTCTTCTTCGCCAACTCGAGCAGCCATCGCATCCATTGCCAGTGTGGCATCAGCAACGGTTAAAACATCAGGCAGAGTACGCGCACCTTTAGGAGTTGCCAGCGTTGCTCCAACATCTTTTGGTAGATATCCCTTTTTCGTTGCCCATTTGGTAAATAAGCGAATGGATGTTGCCCGCCGCGAAAGAGTGGTTCGCGCTCCCCCTTTAACTTGTTGATTGGCCAGCCATGAGCGAATGTGTGCGAGCTCAAGCGTTGCAAAATCAGTGACATCAAGTCTTTCCAAGTGATCGAAAAATGAATCGAGATCACCCAGATAGGCGCGGATGGTGTGAGAGGAGAGATTTCGTTCTGCCTCGAGATATCTTTCAAAGGATGTGCGCACTTCTATTAAAGCTGCGCTACTCATAAATTAAAGGTTACTCGGGTTTGCGACCTTGGCGCAGTAAGCCGAAGGTGACTGCATCTTCCAGCGCCATGGCAGAAGCGGCGATCACGTTTTCGTGAACGCCAACGGTGTTCCACTCGCCTTTGCCATCGGATGTTTCAACTAATACGCGAGTTACGGCGCCAGTGCCAAGACGACCTTCCAGGATACGCACTTTGTAATCGGTAAGTTCTAGAACTTCTAACTCTGGATAAAGCTGCTTTAGGCCAGAGCGCAGCGCATTATCAAATGCGTTAACCGGTCCGTTTCCAGAGCCAGCACAAGATATTTTCTTACCTTGTGCTGTAACAGTTACTTCAGCTTTTGTAATAATCGTTTGATCTTGTGCGCGTTCCACGGTGGTTAGCCAGTGATCGATCTTGAAGAACGATGGGCGCTTGCCTGAGATTTCTTCATGCAGCAAAAGTTCAAATGAAGCATCGGCTGCTTCAAAGGTAAAGCCACGTGATTCCATCTCTTTTACGCGATCGACAATGCGACCAACTAGTTCACGATCGCCACCGAGATCAACGCCAAGTTCTTGTGATTTGAGTTCGATTGATGCACGACCTGCCATGTCAGAGACGAGCATCCGCATATCGTTTCCGACAGATGCGGGATCTTCATGTTGGTAAAGGGCGGGATCTACTTTGATGGCAGATGCGTGTAGCCCGGCCTTGTGAGCAAAGGCAGATACGCCGACATATGGCTGGCGACCAGATGGTGAAATATTTGTCACTTCGGCAACTGCGTGTGAGATGCGGAAAGATTCACGCAAAGCATTTGGTGGAAGGACCAGCTGCTTCTTCTTAAGTTCTAAGTTAGCGATAATTGTTACCAAGTCGGCATTACCTGTACGTTCGCCGTAACCATTAAGCGTGCCTTGTACATGTGTTGCACCTGCAGCAACTGCCGCCATGGAGTTGGCAACTGCGCAACCGGTGTCATTGTGGCAATGGATACCGATACGAGCAGATGTTGCAGTTAAGACATCGTGAACAACGTTAGCAATTTCATCAGGCAACATGCCGCCATTGGTATCGCACAAGGCTGCAACATCGGCGCCAGCTTCCATAGCAACGCGAATTACTTCCAGCGCATAATCGCGATTGGCGCGATAGCCATCAAAGAAGTGTTCGGCATCTAGAAATACACGTTGTCCCTCGCTGCGCAAGTGCGCAACTGAATCGCGGATCATCGCCAGGTTCTCTTCCAGCGTTGTCTTTAGTGCAAGATCTACGTGGCGATCAAATGCTTTGGCGACCAAGGTAACTGCTGGCGCGCCGCTATCGCGAAGTGCGGCGAGTAAAACATCATCGGCGGCTTTTACATTTGGCCGACGTGTTGCACCAAATGCCACAAAGGTTGCGTTCTTGAGCTTTAACTCCTTTTTAGCAAGAGCAAAAAATTCGGTGTCCTTTGGGTTTGCCCCCGGCCAACCACCTTCGATAAAGCCAACGCCGAGGTCATCTAAGTGGCGCGCGATAGTTAACTTATCGTGGACCGAAAGATTTAAACCCTCTTGCTGCGCGCCATCGCGCAAAGTGGTGTCATAGATATGAAAAGCATCAGAGATTGTCATTAGATAACTCGCTTAACCCAGCCGTGCTTATCAGCAGTTGTTCCGTGCTGAATTGCAAGTAAGTGGTTACGAATCTGCATCGTGATTACACCGGGTTGTCCATCGCCGGTAACCCAGGTGCCCATGGCGCTCTTGGCTTGTCCGACAGGAGAAACAACTGCTGCTGTTCCACACGCAAAAATTTCGGTGATCTCACCAGATGCCACGCCATCGCGCCAATCATCGATCGAAAGCATTACTTCATCGGTCTTATAACCAAGATCTTTTGCGGCTGTAAGAATGGAATCGCGGGTGATACCTGGCAATAAAGTTCCAGTGAGCTTTGGCGTAATAACTGTTGCGTCTGCGCCTTTACCTTTAACAAAGTAAAGGTTCATGCCGCCCATCTCTTCAATCCACTTACGCTCTTTGGCATCTATCCAAACAACTTGATCGCAACCTTCTTTAGCAGCAGCCTTTTGTGCCACCAGAGATGCCGCATAGTTTCCGCCACATTTTGCCTCTCCTGTGCCACCAAGAGCTGCGCGAACATATTCAGTTGAGATCCAAACTGAGACGGCCTTTGATGGATCAAAGTAAGCACCTGCCGGAGTTGCAATCAATAAATAAGTTGCCTTATTAGATGGGCGAACGCCTAAACCAACTTCGGTAGCGATCATAAATGGGCGGATATAAAGAGATTCGCCAACTTTATTTGGCACCCAACCAGCATCTTGTTTTACAAGGGTTTCAATGGTTTCCAAGAAGAGCGCTTCGGGCATTTCAGGAAGGGCTAAACGCGCAGCTGATTTTGCAAAGCGTCGCGCATTTGCTTCCGGGCGAAAGAGTGCGATGCCACCATCTGGTTGGCGATAGGCCTTCATGCCTTCGAAGATTTCTTGGCCATAATGAAAGACTGCAGTTGCTGGATCTAGAGAGATCGGACCATATGGAATTAACTCGGGTTCGGCCCAGCCATCTTTTTCTGTCCATTCACAAACCACCATGTGATCTGTGTAGTACTTACCGAAACCACCCTCAGCCACCAAAGCATCGCGGGTCGCCGCATCTTTCGCGTTTGGGTTAAGGGATATCTTCATTTTAAAGTTGCGCTAGTAGCGCATCTCCGATTTCAGTAGTGCTGCGCTTTTTATCACCGCGTACAAGTAGATCAGCATTTACCGCAGCTTCAATTTCACGGGCAGCATCAACAAATCCAAGGTGTTCTAGCAACATCGCAACGGACATAACTGTTGCAGTCGGGTCAGCTAAATTCTTGCCCGCGATATCGGGTGCAGAACCATGTACTGGCTCAAACATCGAAGGAAATGCACCAGTTGGATTGATATTGCCAGAGGCGGCAAGCCCAATACCTCCACAGATCGCTGCTGCGATATCGGTCAAGATATCGCCAAATAAGTTATCGGTAACAACTACATCAAAGCGTTCTGGGTTGGTAACAAAGAACATCGATGCCGCATCCACGTGAAGGTAATCAGTGGTAACAGTTGGAAATTCTTTGGCAACTTCATTGAAGGTGCGCGTCCAAAGGCTGCCAGCGCGAGTAAGAACGTTGTTCTTATGTACCAGAGTTAACTTCTTGCGATCGCGCTTTGCCGCACGAGCAAAGGCATCACGGATAACGCGTTCTGCACCGCGACGAGTATTTAAAGATTCCTCGGTTGCGATCTCGGCATCTGTGCCTTCAGCAAGTACGCCACCGGCGCCAACATATGGGCCTTCAGTTCCTTCGCGAACAACGATGAAATCAATTGGCGCCTTAGTTGCAAGTGGACCAGTAACTCCTGCGCGCAAAACAGCAGGGCGCAGGTTGATGTAATGATCAAAGGCGAAGCGAAGTTTGAGCAGCAAGCCGCGTTCTAGAACGCCACTTGGAACAGTTGGATCTCCAACTGCACCGAGCAAAATGACATCTGCTTTGGCAAGTTGCGCAAGAACCGAATCTGGAAGTACTTCGCCAGTGCGGTGCCAATAGCCGGCACCTAAGTCATATTCGGTCTTTTCGAAAGTTACGCCATGTTTTGCCGCAACTTTATCTAGGACGCGGATGCCTTGTGCGACAACTTCTGGTCCAATGCCGTCGCCACCGATGACTGCAAGATTTATCTTCTTCATAATTTCCCCGTTATCAATTCACTAAGGTCACAGAGCGAACAAGTTCGGCTCCGGTCTCTTTAGCTACGGCGGCAACAATGGCGTCAGAAACTGTTGAGTCAACGGTGATCGCCATTAGCGCATCTCCCCCGACGCTGGCGCGGGCAACCTGCATGCCAGCAATATTTATATTTGCTTTACCAAGTGCGTTACCGACTGAACCAACAACGCCGGGACGATCTGAATAACGCAAGAACAATAAGTTCTCGGCTGGTGGTAGATCCAAATCAAAGCCATCGATTGCAATGATTTTTTCAACTTTGCGGATTCCCATCAAAGTGCCATCGACTGTTATCGATTTGCCATTGCTAAGTGCGCAATGCAGCGAAATCATGCTGCGATATTCCGGGCTAACTGCATCGGTATCTGAAGTTGAAGTCAGGTTGCGAGCTGCGGCAAGGCCAGGTGCATTTACATATGTAACGTCTTCTGCACCGGTTGCAAGAAGCGCACCCTTAAGTGCACTGATCGCAAGGATTGAAGAATCGTGTTCGGATATATCTCCGCGCACATGCACATCAAGATTAGTTGGTAGCTCTCCTGCGATTGCAGTTGCGATCTGAGCCATTTTTTCCACAAGTGGAAGCGATGGGCGAATTTCTTCGTGGATTGCTCCACCTTTTACATTAACCGCATCAGGCACGAGTTCACCGGCAAGGGCCTTACGAACTGAAACGGCAACTGCGATACCGGCACGTTCTTGGGCTTCATCAGTTGATGCACCTAAGTGAGGTGTGGCAACGACTTGATCAAGCTGGAATAAAGGTGAATCAGTGCAAGGCTCAGTTACATAAACATCAAGACCGGCGCCGGCAACACGACCTTCAACGATTGCATCGTAAAGTGCTGCCTCATCAAGAACTCCACCACGGGCAGCGTTGATAATGCGAACGGCAGGCTTTACCTTCTTTAACGCTTCAACCCCAATTAAATTGGCGGTCTCTTTCGTCTTTGGTAAGTGAATGGTTATGAAATCACTACGAGTAAGCAATGAATCAAGGTCAACTAATTCAACGCCTAATTGTGCAGCGCGTGCTGGTTGCAAGTATGGATCGTAAGCAATTACGTTCATACCAAAAGCCTGCATGCGGTGCGCAACTAACTGTCCGATGCGACCAAA
>CANIAV010000059.1 GCA_947465365.1 Actinomycetota bacterium
ATGCGAGAAGTGTCTAGTTCCGGTGAAGAACATAGCTATTCCCGCAGCCTTTGCTGCTGCGATTACTTCCTCATCGCGCACGCTGCCACCAGGTTGCACAACAGCGGTTACGCCACCATCGATCAAGATCTGTAAACCATCAGCGAAGGGGAAGAAGGCATCACTGGCGGCGACGCTGCCCTTAGCGCGATCGCCAGCGCGTGCAATAGAAAGTTTGGCCGAATCAACGCGATTTACTTGACCCATTCCGATTCCGACAGCGGCGCCATGCTTTGCCAATAAAATAGCGTTGCTCTTAACTGCCCGTACCGCACGCCAAGCAAATTGTAGATCGGCTAAAACTTCGTTTGAAACTTTATCTCCAGTTACTTGCTTCCAATTGGCGCAGTCATCGCCTGGTGCATCGATCTTGTCAGTGTTTTGTACAAGTACTCCACCTGAAACTGGGCGAATCTCCAGTGGCGCGATTGCAGTATTTGGACAAGTTAAAATTCGAATCGAAGGCTTCTTCATCAAAATCTCTAGCGCCGCACTTTCGTACTCTGGCGCAATTATTACCTCAGTAAATACTTGTGATAATTCTTCGGCCATAGCCACAGTGACTTTACGATTTGCCGCAACGACTCCCCCAAATGCAGATACCGGATCACAAGCATGAGCGGCTAGATATGCTGCTGTTATATCTTTACCGGTTGCGATTCCACATGGATTGGCGTGTTTGATGATCGCAACGCAAGGTTCAGAGTGATCTAGCGCTGCGCGCCAAGCAGCATCGGCATCGGTGTAATTATTAAATGACATCTCTTTGCCATGGCTTTGAACTGCGTTAACGATTCCGGGAGGACCGCCGCGATAGATGGATGCGTTCTGGTGAGGATTTTCTCCGTAACGCAGCGAGCTCTCGCGCTTCCAAATTAGCCCGAACCAATCTGGAATATCCGCACCTATTTGAGTGCCAAGCCAACTTGCGATCATGAGATCGTATTCAGCTGTGGTGCGGAAAACTTCTAGTGCAAAACCACGTCGCTCATCCAAAGTCGTTCCGCCTGCTGCGATCGCTGCAAAAAGTTGGTCATATTGCGCAGGCTTTGCGATTACCGCAACCGAACCGTGGTTCTTAGCTGCTCCACGTAACATCGATGGGCCACCAATATCGATCTGCTCAATACATTCGGCATAGGCCGCACCCGACATAATCGTTTCCAAGAATGGATAGAGGTTTATAACTACTAAATCAAAAGGTGCGATATCTAAATCGGAAATCGCTTTGAGGTGTTCTGGGTTATTTTGATCGGCCAGAATTCCAGAATGAATCTTGGGATGTAACGTCTTTACCCGCCCGCCCATAATTTCAGGAAAGCCGGTGTATTCACTTACTTCAGTAACTGAAATCCCGGCGCCCTGCAAAGTTTTGGCCGTTGATCCAGTTGAGATTATTTCAACGCCAGCTTTACTTAATACTGCACCGAGTTCGAGTAAGCGATCCTTATCGTAAACGCTAACGAGCGCCCGGCGAATAACTTTACGATCTGTCATCAGGACCTCACAAGATCATTTAAAAGGAGCTGCAGCGTTGCAACATAGAGTCGTCGTTCCACAATCTTAATGCGCTCGTGGAGCGAATCTTCGGTATCTGTCGGTGCGATCTCGATCGCTTCCTGTGCAATTATCTCTCCCGTATCAACGCCGCTATCGACCCAGTGAATTGTTGTGCCCGTCTGCGTTGCACCGGCTGCTAAAGCATCGCGGACCGCATGAGCGCCAGGAAAGAGCGGCAATAGCGCCGGGTGGCTATTTACGATCCGAAATTGTGAAACGGTATCGCTGGCTAAAATTCTCATAAATCCGGCACTAACTACTAAATCTGGCTGCAGCGATTCCAATTTCTTAAATACTGCTTCATCCCATAACTTGCGATCGGACTTCATCGGAATTAAAGAACTTGCAATATTGGAATTTGCAGCGCGCGTTAGAACTTGGGCACCTGGTTGGTCACAAATTAACCCAACAATTTCGGCCGGCAATTCGCCGCTAGATGAAGCTTCAAATATGGATTGCGCGATTGAACCTGCACCAGATGCCAGTATGACTATGCGGGCTTTTCTCACTAACGAGAGCGCAATCTGATTTGTGGAATTAAGACCATCGCCGCAATCCCGATTCCGAGTTCAACTGTTAGGGAGAGCGCCATTTTCCAGATGGATACGCCAACCGCGCTCATCGCATCTGTCATCAGCGATCCGCTGGCAAGATAAGAAAGGGCTGAGATAGAAATCGCAAAAAGTATTAGCGCTTGGATTAGTGCTTGCGTACTGGAAGATAAAGCCCAGCCAGCCATAAGCGCACCAAGTGCGATCACAAGTGCAACGGCGATCAGCGCCCATTTAGATGATGAAGTAGGCAGCGCCGCCAAAATTGGCAGCGCCGGAATTTCTCCTAGGCGATGAGTAAATGGTGACACTAAAGTTCCGGTTCCAACTGCAAAACCAGTACCAGTGAAATAGGCGAGAGTCGATACTGCAAGATTTGGCAGGTAGAAAAGGTTTAACGCAAATAACAATATGCTTCCGAAGAATCCCGGTTGCAGAACTATTGAGATATTTTTAAAGGTTGAGATATTCATGAAAATAGCGATCGCTAGAAAGATAAACGATGCGCCCAGCAGAATCGCTAATACCCGTGTGGCATAGCTAACCGCCTGTGATAACCGCACGCGCGAGCCAGCGGTGAGCGATGCTAAATAGGCGATTACAAATCCAAAGACTGGTGCCAAATACCATTGTGAACTAACGCTAGGTGATCTGCTGGCAAGTGCAAGCAGAGTTGCAACAAGTGCATATTGGGATGCAAAGATAGAACGAACGCTGGAGATGTTATGAAAATCGCCATGTAATTTAGATAGCGCGCGACCAAAGCCACTGCGCAGTGCAAAAAATGGCAACAACATTGCACCGATAGGTAAGTAAGAGAGATATCCAGCTGCTGTGCCATTTAAAAAGAATGGAATGTGGTGTGCGCCCAGCCATAGCCAGATAGCAGCGCGCATTGGATCTGAGGTATTTCCAGTTGCGCTGCCTGCTGTGGCCCAAGCAATTAGTGAGATAAAGGCAAGGGGCAGTAAGAGAATTGCAACGGTGCGCAAGACTTGTGCAAACGAGACCGCTAGGACACGTTGCAACATGGTCTGAGTTAGCGGCCGAGTATGGCGCGCATTAAGCGCGCTGTTTCACTTGGGGTCTGACCGACCTTTACACCAGCGGCTTCCAGCGCATCTTTCTTAGCTTGCGCTGTACCTGAAGAACCAGAGACGATCGCACCTGCGTGGCCCATCGTCTTTCCTTCTGGTGCGGTAAATCCGGCTACGTAACCGACAACTGGCTTAGTTACATATTCAGCGATAAAGGCCGCTGCGCGTTCTTCCGCATCGCCACCGATCTCACCGATCATAACGATCGCAGTTGTATCTGGATCATCTTGGAATGCTTTTAAGCAATCAATGTGTGTTGTGCCGATGACAGGGTCGCCACCGATGCCCACTGCAGTTGAGAATCCAATATCGCGAAGTTCATACATCATCTGATAAGTAAGCGTTCCTGATTTTGAAACTAAACCAATTGGTCCGCGCTTTGTAATATCGGCAGGAATGATTCCCACATTTGATTGATCTGGACTAATCAAACCTGGACAGTTAGGTCCAATGATTTGAGTTGTGCCCTTTTGCACAGAATAGGCATAGAAGTAAGCCGAATCATGAACCGGAATTCCTTCAGTGATAACAACGACTAGCGGCATCTTCGCATCAATAGCATCGATGACTGCAGCTTTAGCAAATTTAGGTGGCACAAAGACAACTGAGACATTGGCGCTAGTTGCAGAAATTGCTTCAGCAACGGTATTAAAGACCGGCAGCTGGTGGCCATCGATATCTACAGTCTGTCCACCTTTACCAGGTGTAACACCACCGACAACTTTGGTACCTGAGGCCAACATGCGACGGGTGTGTTTAGTTCCTTCAGAACCAGTCATACCTTGCACAATTACTTTGCTATTTGAATTAATAAAGATCGACATTACTTTGCCGCCAATTCTGCAGCGCGGGAAGCTGCTCCATCCATAGTTTCGGCTTGTTCAACCAACGGGTGGTTTGCTGCGGTAAGAATTGCGCGACCTTCGAGGACGTTATTGCCATCTAAGCGCACGATAATTGGCTTTGTAGCCTTGGCGCCAAGTAATTCAAGTGCTTGAACAATGCCATTGGCAACAGCGTCACAAGCGGTAATTCCGCCAAATACATTTACAAATACGCTTTTGACATCTGGGTCGCCCAAGATAATCGAAAGTCCATCTGCCATAACTTGGGCAGATGCTCCGCCGCCAATATCTAGGAAGTTTGCTGGGCGCATTCCGCCAAATTTTTCACCGGCGTATGCCACAACATCGAGCGTAGACATCACAAGCCCTGCGCCATTTCCGATAATTCCGACCTGGCCATTTTCTAGCTTTACGTAGTTCAAACCCTTTTCCTTCGCAGCTGCTTCTAAAGCATTTGCGGCAGCATGATCAACAAGAGCTGCATGCCCGGGTTGGCGAAATTCTGCGTTCTCATCAAGCGTTACTTTTCCATCGAGGGCGATTATGCGACCATCTTCAGTTTTAACAAGTGGGTTTACCTCAACCAACGTTGCATCTTCGGATTGGAAGGTCTCCCAAAGTTTTACAAGAACATCAGCGACCTGATCTGCGATATCTGCTGGGAACTTGGCTTGCGTAATAATCTCTTTCGCTTTTGCGGCAGAGATTCCATCTACTGCAGTTACGGGAACTTTCGCTAATTTTTCAGGGGCGGTGCGTGCGACTTCTTCAATATCCATACCGCCGGCAACTGAGGCCATAACCAAGAAGGTGCGATTTGAGCGATCTAATAAAATTGAGATGTAATACTCGTCAACGATAGGCGCTGCTTGCGCGATCATTACCTGATGAACAATGTGGCCTTTAATATCCATTCCAAGAATTGCACCAGCTTTTTCTTTTGCATCATTTGCATCAACGGCTAACTTCACACCGCCAGCTTTTCCGCGTCCGCCGACTTTTACTTGGGCTTTAACGACAACTTTTCCGCCTATCTTGCTGGCTGCTTGAAAAGCTTCTTCATCGGTGGTTGCTACTGCGCCAGCGAGGACAGGCACGCCATGCTTTTCAAATAAGTCACGTGCTTGGTATTCAAAGAGATCCACTTAATTATTACCGTTTCGACGATTACTAGCTCTTCTTTGCGCTAGCGGATAGGGGTAATCCTAATCGCTGCAGCGGGCTACAGAACCACCACAGGCGCATAGCGCAGCAGCAGTCGTTTATCGCCATATTGGCCAAAATTGATAGTCGCCTCAGATTTATCTCCTTCACCAGCAAGTGCTACGACCGTGCCAAGTCCAAATGTGTCATGTGACACACGCTGGCCAACGGCTAGAACCATTGCCGAAGATTTCTTACCGGTTGCACGCGGTGGCGCAGTTGTTGCAACGCGTGATCTGCGAATTCCAGAACTGCCGGATGAAGATTTAGAACGGGTTTCATCTTTCCATTCAATTAACTCAGATGGAATCTCATCAAGAAAACGGGAACCAGGATTGTATTTAGGAGTTCCAAAAGTTAAGCGGTATTCAGCGCGCGAGATATATAAACGCTTTTCTGCGCGAGTTAAACCAACATATGCCAGGCGGCGTTCTTCTTCAATCTCTTTTGGATCATCTAGCGTGCGCGCATGCGGAAAGATGCCATCTTCCATGCCAGTTAGAAATACTGTCGGAAATTCGAGTCCCTTTGCGGTGTGCAGAGTCATTAAGGTAACAACTCCTCCGTGATCTTCGCCGTCAGGAATTTCGTCCGCATCGGCAACCAAGGAAACTTTTTCTAGGAATCCCGATAGTGAAATCTCTTCATCTTCACCAAGTTCTTCAAAGGGGC
>CANIAV010000060.1 GCA_947465365.1 Actinomycetota bacterium
GAAACAGATGGGAATGCGCCAAAAGAACTTCAATCAATCGCGAGCGACTTGAGTTTGCGATGCAGGGCTGACCGCTCCATGCCGATGAACTCCGCCGTCCGCGAAGTTCCCATAAGTCACGCACCGACATCGCCGCCTACAAATTAGGCGTCGGTGTCGCTGCTTTTTCAGTGATCCTCGCCAAGTCAAAGAGCTACATGAATGAATCCGGCGGACCAATAAAGGCGCTGGCTAATTTTTATTCAGTTGAACCTAGCCAAATAATTGTTCTGCACGATGAGTTAGATATTCCATTTGCAGCAATTCGCGCCAAGATCGCCGGTGGCGACAATGGCCACAACGGCCTGAAATCACTTACCTCTGCCTTTGATTCACCAGAATATTTCCGCGTGCGCTTAGGGATTGGTCGCCCGATGGGCCAACAAGATCCCGCAGACTTTGTCCTTAAGCAATTTAGTAAAGAAGAGAAGAAGGATTTAGCCGAATTCTTAGATCGCGGCGCAGATGTTGTGGAATCGTTGATCGAAAAAGGGCTGGATTTTACTCAATCTAAATTTAATTCTTGATTTCGCGCAGATCAGCCGGTGTTACGTAGACCAGCGGCAACACCGTTAATTGTCAGCAGTAGCGCACGGATCAGCGTGGCATCGGATGCATCTCCAGCGGTACGAACTCGATGGAGCAAGTTCACCTGCAGCAGATGCAGTGGTGACAAGTAAGCATCACGTACTTGCAAAGTGCGCGCCAAAATTGGTTGATCGCCCAACAAAGCAGTCTTGCCAGTCAAAGCCAAGATCTCTTTTACAGTCAGTTCAAATTCTTCAGTGATTGTGTCAAGGAAGTGATGTAGTTCCTTTGGCACCAGGGTTTCAACGTAACGTTTTGCAGTTACTAAATCAGTCTTAGCTAAAGTCATTTCCACATTGCTGATAAAGGTATGGAAGAAGTGCCAATCAGTGAGCATCTTCTTTAAGACATCTGTTTTTCCTGCTTCGCGAGCCGCCTTTAAGCCAGAACCAACGCCATACCAACCTGGAACAATCTGGCGTGATTGCGTCCAACCAAATACCCAAGGGATAGCGCGCAGCGAATCTAGTCCGCCGGCTGCATCTGGGCGACGCGATGGACGCGAACCAAGGAATAGATTTCCAAGTTGTTCTACTGGAGTTGAGGCGTAGAAATATGCCGGCAGATCAGGATGATCAATTAAGGTGCGATAACGAGCAAATGATGAATCGCTAATTAGATTCATACATTCATTCCACTTTGCGAGATCTTCTACGCTTTGGCGCGGACCGCGATTGAGAATAGTTGCCTCTAAAGATGCGGCAAGGGTTAACTCAACGTTTTCGCGGGCAAGTGCAGGAAGTGCGTATTTATCGCTAATTACTTCACCTTGTTCAGTCATCTTTATCTGACCATCAACTGATCCCCAAGGAAGAGCAACAAGTGCATCATAAGTTGGTCCGCCACCGCGACCGACTGAACCACCACGACCATGGAACAATCGAAGCGTCACGCCATATTTCATCGCCACATCGCGCAAGGTGCGTTGTGCGCGGTGGATCTCCCATTGGCTAGTTGCGATACCGGCATCTTTATTTGAATCTGAATAACCGAGCATTACCTCTTGCACATCGCCACGTAGCTTTACCAAGGCGCGATAAGTTGGATCAGAAAGTAACTTCTCAAGAATCTCACCAGCTGCGCGAAGTTCAGCAACGGTTTCTAGCAATGGCGCAAAGCCGATCTTGGCGACTTTCTTATCAATATCAACTAAGCCAGCGGCTTTTCCAATTACTGCAGAAGCAATTAAATCGTCGGCGCCTTTTGTCATTGAGACGATATAGGTCTCGATGACTTCTGGACCAAATCGTTCAATCAAATCATCAATGGCTTTAAAGGTATCGAAAGTCTTCTGTCCAGCAGCATCTAAACCGCTTGTCTTAATCGGCGCTGATGAACCAAGTTCTTTAATCAAGAGTGGGAATTTATCGCTATGTGAAAGCTCGAGATATCCCGCGGGCATTACTTGCTTGAGCAAGTTGTGGTGCGCATCAGAATGCTCGCGAATATCCAAGGTTGCGTGTGTCAGGCCGAAGGCCGCGATACTGCGAATGGTGCGCTCTAGTAAGCCAGTTGCGATCAATTCACCGCGATTAGCAAAGAGTGAATCGCGCATCAACGATAAATCTGCAATTAACTCGGCAGAGTTTGCATAATCGCGACCGGGCACATGAGCAGTTCCAGCTGCATGGCGATTACGCGTGAAAGCTAAGCGATGCACGATTGCAGTGGCCTTTAAGCGATATGGCTCTTGCTGATTAAGGCGCAAGAAGCGATCTTCAAATTCTGGAATATTTTTTAGGTCGCGTTCTACCGAAGCAGTAAGTTCTGGTGTTGCGCCGGCAATACGAGTTGAAACCGACAACATCTGGCGCAGTTGATCCATGGCAGCAATAGTTGTGCGAATCGCATGGCCAACTTGAAGAATTACCGCATCCTCAGTTACTTGGGCGGTGATATTTGGGTTTCCATCGCGGTCACCGCCGATCCATGTACCGAAGGTAAGTGGGCGAGCACCAACGGGTAGATCAATATCAAGGCGTTTTAGCTCGCGGGCAAAATCATTTAAAACTTCCGGGACTGTGTTGCGCGCTAAATCATCGAGATAGTAAAGCGCGTTCATCGCTTCATCTAGAGGCTCTGGGCGATCTAAACGCAATTCATCGGTCTGCCATAAGAGATCAACGGTTTCAGCAAGGCGTTCATGTTGGCGCGGATTTAGATCTTGGTCCAACAACTTTGCGATCTCACCTAATTTATTTAATATTGAACGGCGGGCTGCTTCCGTTGGGTGAGCGGTAAAGACCGGGCGCACCATTAACTCGCTTATCCATTGTTCTAATTGTGCGTGAGTAAATTCGTGTCCAGGAGTTTGGGCTTTGTAAGCCTCTTCGATCTTGTCGATCGCTCGGCTTAACCAGGAACCACCAGCTGCACGTTGTTCGGCAAGAATTCGCGCACGGTGAACTTGTTCGGCCACATTTGCTAAATGAAAGTATGTGCTAAATGCGCGCACAAGTTGCACAGAATCTTCAACTGAAAGTTTTTCCAATAACTCGTTTCCGCCGCCTTTGCGCACAGATTCAACTAAATCTAAAAGCCCTTGACCTTCTTGGCGAACTAACGACTGCCCTAAGAGATCGCCGAGTTTGCGAACGTCGCTGCGTAAGAGCGCATCGTCATTTGCGATGTTCTTGGCGTTGTTGGGGCTCTGTGTCACAGGCATATCCTCTCAGGAATACGCGCGACTTTGATCCGCAAATATGCGCGTTAGACTTAACCCATCAAGCCCCCTCCCTTTTGGGAACGGGGCCAGTTTGCGTTTTCTCATATATTGGAAAGCAGGTAGGGCTTAATGCGTGCATTGGTGCAGATGATCGCCAGCGATGGTGCGGTTGCATCCTGCCTGCAGGATTCTAAGAAGATCATCGCACCTAGCGCCACCTATCCATTTTTACTTGCCAAGGTCGCAGAGAAATCTTCTTTACTGATTGTGACTAGCTCCAGCCGCAGCGCTGAAGATTTAGCAAGCGAACTGCGCGAATTACATAATCAAGTTCTGGAATTTCCGGCTTGGGAGACTTTGCCGCACGAGCGATTAAGCCCACGAAGCGACACAGTAGCAAGGCGATTAGCAACCCTTGCTGAACTAGCAAAAGTAGCTAGTGAAAACACAATCGTCGTTGCACCTATACGCGCAGTAATCCATCGCTTCATCGCTGATTTAGCTAGCCATCCATTGCAATCTTTAGAGATTGGTAGCGAAGTTGATTTAACAACGCTAATTACCAATTTAACTGAACTGGCATATACGCGCACTGACTTGGTTGAAAAGCGCGGTGAGTTTGCCGTTCGCGGTGGAATCGTTGATCTGTTCTTACCACTTTCCGAATACCCAGTTCGTATTGATTTCTTCGGCGATGAGATCGAAGAGATGAGCTACTTCGATGTGGCCAGTCAGCGCACAACCACGCCAGTTATTGGATCGCTTTCGATTCTGCCATGTCGCGAACTTCTGCTTACTGAAGATATTCGCCAGCGCGCCGAAAGTGCCAAAGCGAAATACCCAGCTGCGTTAGAAATTTTAGATCGCGTCGCGCAAGGTATTTCTACCGAAGGCATGGAATCACTTATTCCAATTTTGGTTGAGCAAACGCAAACGATTTTGCAGCGTATGCCCAAAGGGACCGAAGTTATCTTTATCGATGACGAGCGCATCCGCATGCGCACCATAGATTTGCTGGCAACCAATGAAGA
Source organism: Actinomycetota bacterium (assembly GCA_947465365.1). Lineage (GTDB taxonomy): Bacteria > Actinomycetota > Actinomycetes > Nanopelagicales > Nanopelagicaceae > Planktophila. The sequence goes on from CANIAV010000060.1 coordinate 4,324, forward strand.
GTTCTTTGAAGCTGCATGGTCACATGCTGCCCTGGGCGCAGTTGCACCTCTGCCAGTAACTGATGCGACATATCTATCTTGGGATGGTTTAAATGAAGAAATTGCGCGCTGCCAATTAACTTCCCGCGCATTTAGCCCTTTTGGCTCTGATTTAGATAAGACCGCTGATTTCTTAGATTTTCAAGCGATAGATCCGCTGCGTGCGGATATGGATCGCGCAATTAGCACGCTGCAAAGCGCAGTAGATGCAGGGTTTTCCATCACCTTCTCCGCAGCTGGCCACGGTATGGCCGAGCGTTATGCCGGTATTTTCCGCAACGCTGATTTACCTGTCGTGATTGTTCCGGAATTACGAGCGATTCCAACTAAGGGATCAATTCATATAACGCAATCGGCAATCGCACATGGCTTCACATCACTATCGGCACGCATTCTATTTATAACAGAACGCGATTTAACTGGCAGCAAAGCATCGGCTAAAGATGGTGCGCGTATGCCAACAAAGCGTAAACAAGCTGTTGATCCGCTGGAATTACGTGCCGGTGATTTTGTAGTTCACGAACAACACGGCATTGGTCGTTACGTGGAAATGGTGCAGCGCACTATCGGTGGCATCACCCGCGAATATTTAGTTATTGAATATGCACCAGCTAAACGTGGCCAACCCGGCGATCGCATCTTTGTGCCAACCGATACTTTGGAACAAGTAAGTAAATATATTGGCGGTGAATCACCAACTGTGCACCGTATCGGCAGCGGTGAATGGCAGAAAGCTAAAGGTCGTGCCCGCAAGGCAGTTAAACAAATAGCGGGGGAGCTAATTCGACTCTATGCCGCACGTACAAGTTCTCCAGGCTTTGCTTTCTCTGCCGATACACCTTGGCAACGTGAACTAGAAGATGCTTTCTCTTATATCGAAACGCCTGACCAGTTATCTACTATTGAAGAAGTAAAGCGCGATATGGAAAAGCCATATCCAATGGATCGCATCATCTGCGGTGATGTTGGTTATGGCAAGACCGAGATTGCAATCCGCGCTGCTTTTAAAGCAGTTCAAGATGGCAAGCAAGTTGCAGTTCTTGTTCCCACAACGCTGCTGGTTCAACAGCATGCGAAGACATTTGCCGAAAGATATGCCGGTTTTCCAATAAAGGTCGCGGGTTTGTCACGTTTTAATACCGCAAAAGAGTCGAAAGATATTTTGAAAGAGCTAACTAATGGTGGCGTCGATGTTGTTATCGGTACTCACCGTTTGCTTTCACAAGATGTGGTCTTTAAAGATCTGGGCTTGGTCGTTGTCGATGAAGAACAGCGCTTTGGTGTTGAACAGAAGGAATCGCTGAAAAAGATGCGTACGACGGTTGATGTCTTGGCGATGTCGGCAACGCCGATCCCGCGCACGTTAGAAATGGCGGTGACCGGAATTCGCGAGATGTCCACGATTACAACGCCACCGGAAGAGCGTCATCCGATTCTTACCTACGTCGGACCTGCCGAAGATGCGCAGATTCGCGCGGCAATTCACCGCGAACTATTACGAGATGGCCAAGTCTTTTATATTCATAATCGCGTTGAATCAATTGATCGTGCCGCAAGCAAAATTCAAGAGTTAGTTCCCGAGGCGCGTATTCGTATTGCTCA
>CANIAV010000061.1 GCA_947465365.1 Actinomycetota bacterium
AACTGGTGCGGCATATCGCTTCCGCGCACGTCCGTTTGATTTGGTTTCAACGCCTTCTGCTTGCGAACACTGCGCATCAGGTTGCGATATGCGCACCGATGTCCGTCGCGGAAAGACTTTACGTCGTCTTGCTGGTGATGACCCAACAATTAATGAAGAGTGGAACTGCGATAAAGGCCGTTGGGCATTTAAATATGTAACAGCCGTAGATCGCTTAACTACTCCACTTGTTCGCGGTGCAGACGGAGTACTTGCACCAGCATCTTGGCCAGAAGCACTTGCTGCGGCAGCTGCCGGGCTAAAGAGAAAGCGCGCCGCTGTTCTAGTCGGTGGCCGCGCCACAACGGAAGATGCTTACGGTTACAACAAGTTTGCCCGTATTGCACTTGGCACAAACGATATTGATTTCCGCGCGCGCGTTACAACGGACGAAGAACGCGATTTCCTTGCTGCCAAAGTCGTTGGATCTACAACTACCTATCGCGATATCGATATCGCCGATCATGTGGTGCTGGTTGGTTTTGAACCCGAAGAAGAATCACCAATTGTTTTCCTTCGCATCAATAAGCAGGTTCGCAAGCGCGCGCTAAAGGTCAGCGCAGTTGCAACAAAACTTTCTATTGGTGTAGAAAAGCTAAAGGGCGAATTTATTAAGGTTGCACCAGGTGCGGAAAGCGCAGCAGTTGCCGGCCTAACCTTGACTGCTAAATCAATAATTCTGGTTGGCGAACGTGCATCTGAAACAACTGGTTTGTTATCTGCAGTTGCTGCCCTTGGCGATAAGTCAGGTGCGAAGATTGCTTGGATTCCGCGTCGCGCAGGTGAACGTGGCGCCCTTGAAGCAGGTGCAATTGGAAATCTTCTTCCAGGTGGCCGCCCAGTTGTGGATGCGGCAGCCCGCGTAGATATCGCAGCGGTTTGGGGAGTTCCATCACTTCCTGCCAGCCCAGGACGCACAACTTCGGAAATCATTTCTGCTCTTAATTCGGGAGATTTAGATGCTGTTGTAATCGGTGGCGTTGATCCACTTGATATGGCAAATAGCGCAGATGTACTTGCGGGCCTAAAGAAATCTTTTGTTGTCTCACTTGAAATCGCACCATCTGCAGTGACAGATTTAGCCGATGTATTTCTGCCAGTTGCGGCGATTACTGAAAAATCTGGATCGTTTCTTAACTGGGAAGGCCGCCCCCGTGCCTTTGATTCAGCAGTTGCTGATTCACTAAATCGCTCTGACTTGCGCATACTTTCCGCACTTGCTGATCAAATGGGTGAATCCATCATGCTTGGCACTGTCACTCAAGCCGCACGTGAAATTGCATCCCTTGGTAAGTGGGATGGTGCACGCGCTAACTTTGCAACAGTTGCTGCAACCGGTGCAAATAAAATTTCTGGCAATGAAGCACTTCTTAACTCATGGCGCCGCTTACTAGACCTGGGCACAATGCAAAAGGGTGAAGCGAATTTAGCTGGCACGGCACGCAAGGCAGTTGCAGTCATCTCACCAAAGCGCGCTGAAACTTTAGGCGTTAAAGATGGCGACATTTTGCGCGTTTCAAATGCACATGGTGCGATCTCATTGCCAGCACTGGTTGAAGATATTCATGACGATGCTGTCTGGGTGCCACGTAATTCATTCGGTACGCAAACCCTGATTTCCCTAAATGCGGTTCACGGCGATGTAGTAACGGTGGTGAAGGCATGAAAAATGCACAGTTATTACTAGATGATCCAGGCTGGATCATTACCCTTAAAGCGGTAATCGTCTTCGCAGTATGCGTTGTATTAACAATCATGTCTGTCTGGGGCGAACGTCGCATCGTTGCTCGTATGCAGATGCGCGTAGGTCCAAACCGCGTTGGAAAATTTGGTCTAATCCAAGCTTTAGCTGATGGCGTAAAGCTGGCGCTAAAAGAAGATTTGATTCCGGCTGCGGCAGATAAAGTCGTATTCGTTATCGCCCCAATTATCAGCGCTACCACTGCATTTATGGCCTTTGCCGTTATGCCGCTTACTGGACCAGTTACCTTCTTCGGTGAGAAAACCGTTATGCAGTTAACCGATATTCCAGTCGGTGTTCTATATGTATTGGCTACTGCATCAGTCGGTGTTTACGGAATCGTTTTGGCGGGCTGGTCATCAGGTTCGACCTATCCACTACTTGGTGGCCTGCGTTCTAGCGCACAGGTTATTTCCTATGAAATTGCGATGGGACTTTCACTTGTATCTGTCTTTATCTACTCAGGTTCTATGTCCACATCGAGCATCGTGCAGGCACAACAAGAAACCTGGTGGTACGGACTCGTTCTCTTCCCATCATTTGTTATCTATGCGATTTCCATGGTCGGTGAAACCAACCGCGCCCCATTTGACTTAGCTGAAGCCGAAGGCGAACTCGTAGGTGGATTCCACACTGAGTACTCATCACTTAAATTCGCATTGTTCTTCTTAGCTGAATATGTAAATATCATCGCGGTATCAGCACTTGCGACAACTTTATTCCTCGGTGGATACCATGCCTTCCCAGGACTTGGTTTTACCGAACAATGGCTCGGTGGCTGGTTCACACTTATCTGGTTCTTTATAAAAGTTCTCTTCTTCTTCTTTGTCTTTGTTTGGCTACGTGGCACGCTGCCACGTCTGCGTTATGACCAGTTCATGCAATTTGGTTGGAAAGTTTTGATTCCAGTTTCTCTTCTTTGGATCTTGGTTGTTGCTACCTTGCGAGTAATCTCAACAACCAGCCAATCTCGTCCAGTTACCTTCGGTTTTGCCGGTGTGGTTGTGCTAATTGTGCTGGGAATTTCTACCGCCTTTGAAAGCTCGAAGAAGAAGCGCGATTCTGTAGTGCACCCAGTTGCCGCAGAACCAAACTTTGCAGTTCCTTCGCTTCCATCTGAAATAACAACCATCAACGTTTCTAACCAAGGAGGCGATCGTGGCTGATCAGAACGAATCAAATACCGTGCAACCACATATCTCTAACGATGTAGATATAACTTCTGTTGCATATGAAAAGGTCGACCAACCAGGGGCGAAGAGCTTCTGGGCGCAGCTGCAAGGCTTCTGGGTCACCTTTATTACTATGTTTAAAAAGGTAAACACCGTTCAGTATCCAGAAGTTAAAGAACCAACTGCTGAACGATTCCACGGACGCCATCAATTAAATCGCCACCCAGATGGACTCGAAAAATGTATTGGTTGCGAGCTCTGCGCTTGGGCGTGCCCTGCGGATGCGATTTATGTAGAAGGTGCAGATAACACTCCCGATAATCAGATGTCACCTGGTGAGCGCTACGGCAAGGTTTATCAGATTAATTACCTACGTTGTGTTTTCTGCGGTCTTTGTATTGAAGCTTGCCCGACCCGCGCGTTAACGATGACAAATGAATATGAACTCGCAGATTCAACTCGTGCAAAATTGATCTTTGAGAAAGATGATCTACTTGGGCCGCTGCGCGCAGGCATGTTGCCGCCACCGCACCCAATGTATCCAGGTATGACAGATACCAACTATTACAACGGTGATGTCAAAGAAGCTCATCCGTCACAGGAGATTAAGTAATGCAACCACTTCTAACTATTCAAGGACCTGAGACTGCGCTCTTCTGGTTCTTGGCACCTCTCGCAGTTTTAGCTGCGATCGGAATGTTATTGGTTAAGAAAGCAGTTCACTCTGCGCTCTTGCTAGCTTGGGTAATGATTACCTTGGCAATCTTCTATATCGCTCAAGATGCGCTCTTCTTAGGAATTGTTCAGGTTGTGGTTTATACCGGTGCGGTAATGATGCTCTTCCTCTTTATCCTTATGTTGGTCGGCGTTGACTCATCTGATTCGCTTACCGAGACAATTACCGGATTACGTCCAATTGCAATTACTGCAGCAGTCGGCTTCGGTGGACTTATGGTTTCACTACTGGGACATGCAACTTTGGGACGCCAACCAATTGGTCTTGAAATTGCTAATGCATCTGGAAATGTGCAAGGTTTAGCCGAACTTCTCTTCTCGAAATATGTATGGCCTTTTGAAGTTGTCTCAGCACTTTTAATTACCGCAGCCCTTGGTGCGATGGTTCTGGCTCATCACCAACGCACTAATCCACGTCCAACCCAGCGCGAACAAGCAGTTAATCGCTTCCGCAGCGGCTCACTTGCAGGAGCTGCAGGTCTTCCTGGTCCAGGAGTTTTCGCACGACATAACGCAGTCGATGTTCCGGCGTTATTGCCAGATGGAACTCCTGCACCATCTTCAATATCAGCAACTCTTAAAGCGCGCGGTGATGTAATTGATTCAAGTCAATTCCAACTCGATAACGTCGACACAACAGTTGTGGAGGAGAAGTAATGAGTTTAAATAATTACCTCTACTTATCCGCAATTTTGTTCACCATTGGTGCAGTCGGCGTTGTGGTCCGTCGCAATGCGATTGTTGTCTTTATGTGTGTTGAACTTATGCTCAATGCCGCGAATTTAACTTTAGTCACCTTCTCGCGGATTAACGGAACCCTCGATGGCCAAGTAGTCGCCTTCTTCACGATGGTCGTTGCCGCATGCGAAGTTGTAGTTGGCCTAGCCATTATCGTGACGATTTATCGTTCGCGCCGTTCAGCATCGATCGATGATGCTAGTTTGTTGAAGCGATAACCATGGTTACCAATAACGGTCTCGTTTACTTAATCGCTCTTCCACTCTTTGGCGCGCTCTCACTATTACTTTTGGGTCGCCGCGCAGATAAGTGGGGCCATTTACTAGCTACCGCACTTTCTGCAAGTTCTTTTGCTGTCGGCTTGCTGCAGCTTTCACAAATGTTGGGACGCGCAACTGAAAATCGCCCTGTAACCCAGAAGTTATTTTCTTGGATCAGCGTCGGCACTTTTAAAGTCGATGCTTCTCTATTGCTTGATCAACTATCTATCTGCTTCGTCCTTTTGATCACAGGCGTTGGCACCTTGATCCATATCTATTCAATTTCTTATATGTCCCATGATCACGATCGCCGTCGCTTCTTTGCATACCTAAACCTCTTTATTGCGGCGATGTTGCTACTCGTACTAGGTGACTCATACTTAAATCTCTATGTTGGCTGGGAAGGTGTGGGCCTTGCTTCATACCTATTAATTGGCTTCTGGAATCAAAAGCCGGCCTATGCCACAGCCTCTAAAAAGGCCTTTGTTATGAACCGTATCGGCGATATGGGTCTCTCCTTTGCGATCATGATCGCCTTTGCTTCACTTGGAACAGTTTCATTCGCGGGCGTTAAAGAACATGCCCATCATGCGTCAGAAGCAACGATGACTGCGATCGGAATTATGTTATTGGTTGCAGCCGTTGGAAAGTCTGCACAATTCCCATTGCAAGCCTGGCTTGGCGATGCGATGGCAGGTCCGACTCCGGTATCTGCACTTATTCACGCCGCAACAATGGTTACCGCAGGCGTTTATTTAATCGTGCGCTCTAACTTTGTCTTTGATGCAGCCCCTACCGCTCAGCTCTTGGTTGTAATAGTTGGTGCAATTACTTTGATGTTTGGTGCACTAGTTGGTACCGCTAAAGATGACATTAAGAAAGCACTTGCTGCATCGACCATGTCCCAGATTGGTTACATGATCTTAGGTGCGGGCCTTGGACCTGCTGGTTATGCCTTTGCGATCATGCATTTGCTTACACATGGATTCTTTAAAGCCGGCATGTTCCTCGGTGCAGGTTCTGTCATGCACGGTATGAACGATGAAGTAAATATGCGCAGATACGGAGCGCTTCGTAAATTTATGCCAATTACCTTTATTACATTCGGACTTGGGTATTTAGCAATTATCGGAGTTCCACCATTTGCTGGTTTCTACTCCAAAGATAT
>CANIAV010000062.1 GCA_947465365.1 Actinomycetota bacterium
ACCTTCAGGTAAAAATTCCTGCATTAACTCTGCCATCCAAAGTGTTGATACTGGAGTGGTATCACTTGGCTTTAATACAACGGTATTTCCCGCAGCAATAGCCGGTGCCCACTTCCAAACCGCCATCATCATTGGGTAATTCCATGGCGTTACTTGCGCACAAACACCTACAGGTTCGCGGCGAATAATTGAAGTCATTCCCTTCATGTATTCACCAGCTGATTTACCTTCTAAATTTCGGGCAGCTCCGGCGAAGAAACGTATCTGATCGATCATTGGTGGGACTTCTTCTGAGGCAGTTAGTCCAATTGGTTTGCCGCAGTTTTCAGATTCAATGGCGATGATTTCATCGGCGCGAGATTCGATGGCATCGGCAATCTTTAAAAGCGCACGTTGGCGCTCAGATGGAGTTGAATCGCGCCATTCTGGGAAAGCGTTAGCTGCAGCCGACATAGCCTTATCTACATCGGCAGCGTTGGAATTTGGGGCAGTTGCAAAGGCTTGGCCAGTTGCGGGATTAATCAGCGTTGTTGTTTGACCTGAAGTTGAATCAACTAGCTTGCCATTTACAAAGTTCTGCAACTTCTTCATCTTTAGTTCTGACCTTTCAACGCACGAACCAATTGATCACCGTGATCCTTTGGATGATTTGTATAACCTGCTAACCACATACCAATTGTGAATCGACCAGACTCGGAGTGCTCGCCCGCCTTTTCAAGATCTGCTTCGTTCAGTCTTTTAATAATATCTAGCGAACCTGCACGTACCGCAGCAAATACTGCGATTGAATTTTCAACTGGAGCACTTTCATAACCAAGTTGCGGAGCTATCGCCCATAAGTTTTCGTCATAGCCTTGAATAATTGAGCCTTCTGGCTCAGCAACTAAACGACGTATGCGCGCATATGACTGCGCTTCGGAATCTGCACAGTGGTGAATAATTTGACGCGCCGACCAACCTTCGGGAGCTTTAATATCTAATTGATCTATACCAACGCCACGCGCTAGATTTAAAAAGAATTGGGTAGCTGATTCATATGCTGCGGCTGATTCTTGGATGCTATTGCCTTGGATGCTCATGCGGTTGAGTCTATTTACTCTTTTCGGCTGCTGCCAACTGTCCGCATGCGCCATCGATCTCGCGTCCGCGGGTATCGCGGACTGTGACGGGAACGCCATAGCCCTCGAGGATGCGCACAAACTCTTCTTCATCCTCGCGGCGCGAAGCCGTCCACTTTGAACCTGGGGTCGGGTTCAATGGAATTAGGTTTACATGGGCATTGCGGCTCTTGAGCAAGCGACCCAATAAATCTGCGCGCCAAGATTGGTCATTGATATCGCGAATTAGCGCATATTCAATTGAGTATCGACGACCTGTCTTCTTCTCATAAGCATCAGCGGCAGCTAGAACTTCCCGCACTTTAAATCGTGAGTTAATCGGTACTAGCGAATCACGTAGCTCATCATCTGGTGTGTGCAGTGAAACCGCCAAGGTGCAGTTAATGCCTTCATCCATCAACTTTTCAATGCCGTTTACTAATCCAACCGTTGAAACAGTTACTGACCGTGCACTGATTCCTAGCCCATCTGGATTTGGATCGGTGATGTTATGCAGGGTGCGAACAACGGCGTTGTAATTTGCAAGTGGCTCGCCCATTCCCATAAATACAATGTTGGAAAGACGCGCTTCTCCCCCAGGTAGTTCACCGTTGGCGCAGGCGCGAGCGGCAGCGACTATCTGTTCAGTAATTTCGCCAGCAGTTAAATTACGAGTTAACCCAGCTTGACCAGTTGCGCAGAATGGACAGTTCATACCGCAGCCTGCTTGTGATGAGATACAAACGGTTACGCGATCTGTGTAACGCATTAAAACTGATTCGACCAAGACACCATCGTGCAATTTCCATAAATCTTTACGGGTCATTCCGTTATCAGTAGTTCGGGTGGTAACTAGTTCAATTAACTTTGGAGTTAGCGCATCGGCCATGGTCTGTCGTTCTGCGGCTGGAATATCGGTCCACTCATCAGGATTTGTAGAAAGGTGTGAGAAGTAATGGGTGGCAACTTGTGCTGCGCGAAATGGTTGAAAACCAAGTTCTTTCGCCCAAGCTTTGCGATCTGCAGGAGATAGATCAGCTAAATGTTTCGGCGCTTTCTTCTTCTGAACTGGTTCATCAAAGACTAATTTAAGTTCTGGGTTTATATCCGGGCGCGTACTCATAGCAGCCCAGAATCTTGGGCACGGCGGACAATTTCAAGTGCCAACCACAAGGCAGGTGCGGCAAAGAGCACTGAATCTAAGCGATCCATTACGCCACCATGTCCAGGTAGCAAACTGCCCATATCTTTTATCGCCATATCGCGCTTTAGCGCTGACTCAATTAAATCGCCAGAAGTTGCGGTAAAAACTGTCAGCAGACCAGCCAGTGCACCGAGCCACCAATGCGCATTCATAATGTAATGAAAAGCTAATGCGCCACCTAATACTGTAAAGACGAGCGAACCTAAAAGACCTTCAATAGTTTTCTTGGGGCTGATCTTCGGTGCCAGCGGATGTTTGCCGAATAAGACACCGGTTAGATATGCAAAGGTGTCATTACAACCAACTAAAACGACAAAGGTCATTACGCGTTCTAAACCATTGTGTGGACGAGCCAGCAGTATTAAGAATCCCGCTAAAAATGGAAGATATATCAGTGCAAGTGCAGATGCAGATGCCGTCTTTACAAAGTTTTCAAAACCACGTGGAAGCAGTAAAACCAGCAAGCACGGGAAGGCAATTGCTGTGGCAACTGCGAGTCCTGATATTCCACCGAACCAAGTTGCGGCCGATAGCCCAATAGCTGCCGTTGTTAGCGACCAGAGAGGAATATGGATATCTACTGCAGTAAATGCCTTATTTAATTCGCGGATACCGAGAACAACAGCGGCAGTAACCACTGCCGCAAAGATCATGCGCTCATAAGCAAGTGCAAACCAAACCAATGCGACTAATGAAAGTGAGACGCCAATGGAAGGCAGTAACTTACGGCCCGCCTTCTTATTTATGGCTTCATTAAGCGAATGTAGATCTGACACTTGATAATTTGAGAACGCCTAGACTTCTAGGAGTTCAGCCTCCTTGTGCTTGAGGAGTTCATCAATTTTAGTTACGTGCTCGGAAGTTACTTTCTCAAGTTCCTTTTCGCCACGGGCTAGATCATCTTTACCAATATCGCCATCTTTCTCTAACTTCTCCATCAGTTCTTTAGCCGCACGACGGATATTGCGGATCGAAACTTTAGAATCTTCAGCTTTGCCCTTGGCAACTTTGATGTAATCCTTACGGCGTTCTTCCGATAGTTGAGGTAGAGCCACGCGAATTACTGAGCCATCATTTCCGGGATTTACACCCAGATCTGATTCGCGGATCGCCTTTTCAATACCAGCCATTGCGCCCTTATCGAAAGGGGAGACAATCGCCATTCGTGCTTCGGGGATTTGAATTGTGGCTAATTGTGAAAGTGGGGTGTAGGTGCCGTAGTAATCAACCATGATCTTGTTAAAGAGCGCTGGATGAGCGCGACCTGTGCGGATAGTCGCAAAGTCATCTTTAGCGACTTCTACTGCTTTATCCATCTTGCTCTGCGCATCGGCTAGAGCACTTGCGACATCTGCCATCTTCTTCAACTCCTTAAAGTTGTAAAGCTCTTTAAATTGCCAAGTGGCAAGTTATGAAACTAAGGTTCCGATCTTTTCGCCACGAACTGCGCGACCAATATTTCCGGAAGTCATTAAGTCAAAGACGATGATGGGCAAGCTATTTTCACGACATAAGCTAAAGGCTGCTGCATCTGCTACAGCTAGCGATTTAGAGATGACTTCATCATAGGAAATGTCATCAAATTTTGTTGCCTTTGGATCCTTCTTCGGATCTGCGCTGTAAACGCCATCGACCCCGCTCTTGGCAAGTAATAACGCCTCTGAACCAATTTCGAGTGCGCGCTGTGCTGCGACTGTGTCGGTTGTAAAGAACGGCATACCGGCACCTGCACCAAAAATTACTACGCGGCCTTTTTCCAAGTGACGGATTGCGCGGCGCGGAATATATGGCTCGGCAACTTGTCCCATGGTGATTGCAGTTTGGACGCGAGTATCAACGCCCTCTTTTTCTAGAAAATCTTGTAAGGCCAGGCAGTTCATAACTGTGCCGAGCATTCCCATGTAATCCGGGCGAGCGCGATCCATTCCTACTTGTTGTAGCTCTGCGCCACGGAAGTAATTACCGCCACCGACAACAACAGCGAGCTGTACTCCGCCTTTGACAACATCTTTAATCTGCTTTGCAACATCGCGCATGACATTGATATCTACGCCGATACCTTTTTCCCCGCCAAATACTTCGCCGGAAAGTTTAAGGAGCACCCGCCGATACGTTCCTCTTGTACCGGGCATGGGTGCTCCTTTTCTAAAACGTTCTGGATCTAAGTTGTTCTACCTAGTTTACTGACCTACGCGGAAACGGTGGAATGCCTTGACGGCGGTTCCTGCTTCATCGAGGATCTGCTTAACCGACTTCTTCGCATCTTTAGCAAAAGCCTGCTCGAGCAAGGAGACTTCCTTGACGAAACCGGTAACGCGACCTTCCACGATCTTGGTCAGGGAAGCCTCAGGCTTACCTTCTTCGCGGGCAGTCTCTTCTGCAATACGACGTTCATTTTCAATTAGATCTGCAGGCACATCATCGCGATGGACGAACTTTGGTGCAAATGCTGCGATGTGCTGTGCCACATCTTTACCAATTTCAGCTGCTGCTGAGGCAAGTGAAACTAGTACGCCAACTTGTGGCGGAAGATCTGGTGATGTCTTGTGTAGGTAGAGCCCAACTGGACCATCTACTACTGCAACGTTGCGGATCTCGATCTTCTCACCCAGAGTTGCATTGCCTTCATCGATAACAGATTGAACTGTTTTGCCGTTAGACATTGTTGATGCCAAGAAAGCTTCGACTGTTGCTGTCTTAGATGAAAGTAAATGGTCTACTAATTCATCACCGAGGGCGATAAAACGCTCACCCTTGGCAACAAAGTCAGTCTCACAGTTAAGTTCAAGCATTACTCCGACATCGCCAGAGACCTTAGCTACAACCAAGCCATTTGAGGTCAGACGACCTTCACGCTTGGTAACGCCCTTAAGTCCCTTTACACGAATCAGATCGATCGCTTTGTCGTAATCGCCATCTGCTTCATCTAGCGCCTTCTTGCAATCGAGCATTCCTGCTGCAGTTGCTTCGCGTAGGCGCTTTACATCTTCTGCTGAATAGTTAGCCAATTTACTTATGCCTCCGGAGTAGATTCAAGAACAGCGCCTGTAGTCACAGCTTCAGCTGGAACCGCGGACAACAATTCGTTTGCTAGTTGTTCGGACACAGCTGCTTCCACTGCCGCAGGCGCCACAGGAGCAGCAGCTGCACGGGCCTTCATGCCCTCAACGATTGCATCTGTAATAACGCGTGTTAGCAATCCGATTGAACGAATCGCATCATCGTTACCTGGAATCTTGAAATCAACTTCATCTGGATCACAGTTGGTGTCAAGGATCGCAATAACTGGAATTCCAAGCTTCTTTGCTTCAGCAACTGCGAGGTGCTCTTTCTTAGTATCGACAACCCAGATTGCTGAAGGCAACTTGGTCATGTGGCGAATACCGTCAAGGTTCTTAAATAGCTTTTCGCGTTCGCGGCGAAGAACAAGAAGTTCCTTCTTAGTTAGCAGAAGGTCATTTGAATTTTCAAGTGCTTCTAGCTCCTTAAGGCGCTGAATACGCTTGTAAACAGTTGGGAAGTTAGTAAGCATTCCACCTAACCAGCGCTCA
>CANIAV010000063.1 GCA_947465365.1 Actinomycetota bacterium
TCCAATGAGTTCAGATGTCTTACGACATTGAACACGCGACCCGGCCGGGACTTGAACCCGCGACCTCCGCCGTGACAGGGCGGCGCGCTAACCAACTGCGCTACCGGGCCTTAAAGAATGAAAACATAAGTGGCTCTTATGTCACCTTAAAGCCGATTTGCCAGATAAATCTGGCCTTGCGTGCCCCCAACGGGATTCGAACCCGTGTTACCGCCGTGAAAGGGCGATGTCCTAGGCCCCTAGACGATGGGGACGTTTGAGGCTCGCAAATCGTACCCGTTATAGGGGTGCAGACCAAAATCGGTTAAATGCCTGCCCAGATATCACAGGAATTAACGAGATTTTACAGAAGTGCCCACTGAATTGTGATTGAGACTGTCACATCTTGCTGTCCAAGATCAACAACTGTTGCCGAAGAATCAGCAGATTTTGCCATCGCCATGATTGGTGGATAGCTAACAGGAGATGAGTTTTCAACCAAGTAATTAACGCGGCCCAACTTTGTTCCGAGCAGCTTTGCATAAGAAGTCGCCTTTGCCTTTGCGTTTTTAACTGCATTGGCACGCGCAGATTCAGTTGCATTGGATGAATCGAGAACATATGGAGTCACGCCTTGGATCTGTAAATCATCGCCACCTGCTGCAACTACTGCATCGACAACGGCACCAGCATTTTCGGCGTTCTTTATTGTTACGACAAAACTTTGGGAACCGCGGTAGCCAACTAGAACAGAGCCTTTATCTTGGGTGTAGTTATATTCTGGATAAACAGTGATGCTGGCAGTTGCAATATCGCCTTTAAGAATTCCGCTCTTTGTTAGCGCGGCACGAACCGCAGCGGCGACAGTTGATGTCTTGGCAAGTGCATCTTTATTTGATCCAGCCACAACTGAAACATTGGCATTTAAACGCACCGCATCCGGGGTCACCTTCACTGAACCTTCGGAGTTGACTGTCACATACCGCGAAGCGGTTGTAGCTGCGCTAGCAGGTAGAGATAGCACTGCTCCCGTAATCAGCGTTATTGCGGTGGCTAATGCGGCGATCTTACGGATACGAGTTGTAGTCATGACTTAAGTATCTCCTATTTATTTATGGGTGGCTGTGGGGGGCCTTAGAAAATTATGTGATTTACAGCGTGCGATATAAATCAAAATGGTCTTTAAGCATGCGATCCAATGAGAAATATTGCCCTGCGCGCGCTTTACCTGCTTCACCCATCATCTTGCGCAGCTGTGGATCACGTACCAATTTCTCAATAGCATCGGCCATATCAGCAGGGTTGGTTGGGGTTAGATACCCAGTGCTTTCATTTATGACGATATCTGAAATAGATCCCACATTTGTAGCAACAATTGGCAAACTAGCTTGTGCTGCCTGAATCAAAGTAAGTGGAATACCTTCATTATCCGAGGTAAGAATTGCAATATCGCTCGCGGCAAATATCTGATCGATATCACTGCGCCAACCAAAGAAAGTTATATTCAATTGCTCTTTTAGTGAGCGCTCTTTTGAACTTTCAAAGAGCTCACCTTCACCAGCAACCAAGAAACGAACATCTAGCCCACGTTCTTTACATTCCTTCGCCACATCCAATAAACGATCCGGGCGCTTTATCTGGGTTAGGCGTCCCACGAAAGTTATATAGAGAGTCTGCGAGCTAATCCCCAGCGCGCTCTGTGTTGCCGCTTTGGCAAATAACTTTGGTGTGGGCAACCCCGGAAAGAAGACGCGATACTTATCTTCACTGCCGATACCTGCAGCAATCAAGTCATCTCTAACTTTGCTACCAATTGCGATCAATACGCTGGTGCGAGCTGCCAATATCTTCTCAATTAAAATTACAATTTTTGTAGTAAAGCTGTTGAAGTAACCGTGTAGTAAGTGCCCATGGAAAGTGTGAACTCGCACCGCACCGCGCCCAGCCAATAAAGAAGCCAAACGACCTAAGACGCCAGCTTTAGCAGTGTGAGTATGAATTACATCAGGTTTATATTTACGGATGAGCAAAACCAAACCAAAGAAAGCTTTTAGATCTGCGATCAAAGATACAGAACGACCCAATCCTGCAATACGAGTGGCCTTAATATCTTTTGCAACAGTATCTAAGTAATCTGCTTCATTCTCATCGCAGAAACCAGTAACTAAAATCTGCTCAAATGCTGACTTATCTAGCCCGCGCATTAATTCGGCCACAATCACAGCAGGACCGCCCACATTCATGCGGGCGATGATCTGCATTACCTTTACCTGCGTGGCCATGTGGTTATCTTCTCGCAAAAAGGCGCGATAATTGCGCACATGACTAGTGGTGAATTCGTCTCTAATTGCACCGCTGATGCGCTCTCATCCGCCGCCCAATTACTCAAGGCTGGTGGATTAGTCGCACTCCCAACCGAGACTGTTTACGGCCTTGGCGCCGATGCCACCAATAAAGATGCAGTCTCGCGAATTTACAAAGTTAAAGGGCGCCCAGCAGATCATCCGCTAATCGTGCATATCCATTCCATGCAATCCCTGGGCGAATGGGCTGATGAAATTCCTAGTTATGCAATTTCTCTTGCCCGTGATTTTTGGCCCGGACCGATGACTTTGGTCTTAAAGAGATCGATGCTCGCAGAAGACTTTGTAACTGGCGGCCAGCCAACTGTTGGACTACGGGTGCCCGACCACGTTGTAGCGCTCGCCTTATTATCCGCATTTGAAAATATTGGCGGCAAAGGAATTGCGGCACCGAGCGCCAATCGCTTTGGACATGTCTCTCCAACAACAGCGCATGCAGTTCAAGATGAACTCGGCGATTTCCTAGATGCAACAGATTTAATTCTCGACGGCGGGCCATCAAGCGTTGGCGTGGAATCAACAATCATTGATTGCACTGGCGAATTGCCACACATTCTTAGACCAGGTGCTATTACGACAGCGATGATTACTGGTTCCACCGGTCTGATCGTTTCTGAAGAAAAATCTACAATTCGAGTAAGTGGATCTCTAGAAAATCATTATGCTCCAGAAGCAAAGGTCTACTTAGATCAAATTCCTAATGTTGGAGATGGTTTTATTGCGTTGGAAGAAATTGCAACACCGAGAGGCGTGATCAGGCTCGCTTCACCTAAAGACAACGATGAATTTGCAAGAGTTCTTTACAGCGCATTGCGCTCAGCCGACACTCAGAAACTTTCAAGAATAACCATCTTGCAGCCACTTGGAGATGGAATCGCAATTGCAATAAGAGATCGCTTAGAGCGAGCTAGCCACGGACGTTAACTAAATCGCTATTCTCTACGCATGACTATCTCGCGGCGCGATCTCCTCAAAGCTACCGCTGTTATTAGCGCTGGAGGGTTCGAACTTTTTAATTCGCCGGTAGCGCAAGCAGCCAGTGCAGATATACAAAATGGTTCGCGCATGATTAAGAAAGTGGCGCTGACATTTCATGGCGCTGGTGCCCCCGACTATGCAGATCCGCTTCTTAAGCTATTTAAAGCTAGTGGTACCAAGATCTCCGTATTTGCCGTAGGCACTTGGCTTGTAAAAGATCCAAGCATCGCCTCAAAAATAATTGATGATGGACATGATTTAGGCAATCACACAATGACTCACACCCAAATGAAAACTATTTCAGCGAAGCGAGTTGATTCTGAAATTGCTGCATGTGCGAACGAATTAAAGAAATTAATTGGTAATCATGGCGCTTGGTTTAGACCATCTGGTACTCAATTCTCAACAAGCACGATTCGTAAAGCGGCAGTGAAATATGGATATGGCCCATGCATCTCGTATGAAGTTGATTCAGAAGATTTCAAGGATGTATCCAAATCAAAAATGGTTACAAATGTAATGACAAATGTAAAAAATGGATCGATCATAAGTATGCATTTTGGTCATAAAGTAACTCTTGAAGCTATGCCAACTATTTTAGATAAATTACATGCACAGGGTTTGACTCCAGTAACTCTTACCGAACTTCTCGCGTGAGAAGATTTCCTCTCGTACTCCTTCTGTCTATCTTATTTTTGCTGAGTAATGTAAACGCATACGCTGCGCCTTTAGCGGGAATGCCACCGATACTAGACCCAAATAATATCTATTCTGCAGATACTCCAAATAATTTATCTGATGCAGTGAAAGGAATACCAGAACTAGTTTATGTACCTAATTTGCGCTCGTCTACGGTCTCAGTGATAGATCCGAAAACTTACAAGGTGATAAAGACGATAAAGACTCATGCTGGCCCACAGCATGTAGTTCCATCTTGGGATTTACAAACTTTATGGGTGAACGACAATAAGGGAAATTATCTAACCCCGATAAACCCACGGACGGTTACTGCAGGAAAAGATATTTATGTGCATGACCCATACAATTTATACTTTACGCCAAATGGCAAGTACGCCTTGATCATGGCAGAGGCAGATAAAGAAATTGTTTTTAGAGACCCCCAGACCATGGCGATTAAGAAAACAGTTAAAGTTCCGTGTGCGGGAGTTAATCACGCTGATTGGACTGCAGATGGTAATCAATTTGTAGTCACATGCGAATTTTCGGGCTCAATAATTCTCGTTGACACAGCAAAAATGAAAGTGCTAAAAGTTGCTTCATTACATCGCAAGTCTTCCCTAGCTCCGATGCCCCAAGATGTGAAAATTTCACCAGATGGAAAAACCTTTTACATTGCTGATATGGCATCAAACGGCATATGGATTATGCCTGAAAATAATTTTGGCCACTTCACCTTTCTAAGAACCGGCAAAGGTGCTCATGGTTTATATGTAACAAAGGATGCAAAGAATCTACTTATTACAAATCGAGAAGAAGGCTCAGTATCAGTTCTACGTTTTTCAGATAATAAGCTAATTGCTAAATGGAAAATTCCCGGTGGCGGAAGTCCAGATATGGGAAATATTTCTACAGATGGGAAATTCTTCTGGGTCTCAGGGCGTTACAACGCAGAGGTTTATGTATTCAATATTGAAAAAGGAACTTTTGTGAAACGGATTAAGGTCGGGCTAGAGCCGCACGGATTAACCTATTGGCCACAACCAGGGCGATATTCACTTGGCCATACAGGAATAATGCGGTAATCGGTGGCTCATCTCAAGGTAGTAGACTGCGCAAGTTATTTTCGTGGGGCCTTTAGCTCAGTCGGTAGAGCAACGGACTTTTAATCCGTGGGTCGTGGGTTCGAGCCCCACAGGGCCCACTTGTGCAGGTAAGGCGCTATTCGGGGCGAGGAATACGAGGGATATCTCCGCTCATAATTCGGCGAAACATGTAGACCGATACTGCAGCAAAGAATGGCCACTCGAAGGTGTAAACCCAGGCGCGCCAGTGGCCTTCTTTAGCGCGACCAAATTCATACCAGCCGGTTAATAAGCAAAGCGGAATTACCGTGCAGAGAGTTCCGATAAGGAAATACTTTTGTTTTTGAGTTAATTCAATAGCTTCTTTAATTATTTCTGGATTGGCATCATCTCGCACCCATTGTGGCGCTTCAAACTCTTCTTCGTTAGACACCTTTAGATCGCCGTTCTGCCGCTATTTCCACATCGACTTCAAGAGATTTGCGTTCTTCTGATTTAATCCAATGATAAACAGCCAGTGCGATCCAGATAGCATCAATGATCATGGCGCCGGACCACATTAGCGATCCACCTCTGCGCTGGTCATCAAGTGTGTACATGTCTTCATATAAAGAACTGCGCGATACATATATAAAGAAGCCCGTCAGCGTTTCAGGAACCATCATTAAGAATAAGGA
>CANIAV010000064.1 GCA_947465365.1 Actinomycetota bacterium
ATCACCGGTCAGGTTTGATTTACCAAGATCGGCGAGATTTATACCGACTACTTCGCTTACTCGAGCGCCAGTGCCGTATAGCAGTTCCAAGATCGCGCGATCACGCAGCGCGGTTAGATCGCCTACGCGCTCTGTAGAGTCAATTAAGGAAGTTATTTCGGCAACGGTTAGCGCCTTGGGTAACTTTCGGGGTAAACGATTGGCACTTAACTCTGTCGTTGGATCCGTTATCCCATATTCGCGTGATAAATATTTATAAAAAGTCTTAAGCGCTGAAACACCGCGGTTTATTGAAGATAGCGCCAAACCTTCTTCCTTTAGGGAGATCTCATACTCTGTGAAGTTCTCTGCAGTTAGCGTTTGATAATCTAATTTCTGAGCGATGAGATAACTGGCAAAGCGATCTAGATCTCTGCCATAAGCTGCGATCGAGTTCGGTGATAGTCCGCGCTCAATCTGCAGATGATCTATAAAGCTCTTTTGCGCTTTTTCAAACTGCATAACCATGGGCCACCGCAACGGCGTTATATCTAATCTTTCCAGCATGCACATTTAACCCGCGATCTAACGCTGGATCTTCCTCAATAGCGCGCTCCCATCCCCTATTTGCGATCGCGATCGCATATGGCAAGGTCGCATTAGTTAAGGCGTAAGTAGATGCCACCGGAACGGCGCCCGGCATATTTGCCACGCAGTAGAAAATCGAGTTATGAACTTGGAATGTTGGTTCAGCATGTGTGGTGGGCTTGGAATCTTCGAAGCATCCGCCTTGATCAATTGCTATATCTACCAATACCGAACCAGGTTTCATCTGTGCAACCTGTGCATTACTGACTAACTTAGGAGCTTTCGCGCCATGTACGAGAACTGCCCCGATGACTAAATCTGCTTGTTTGATCTCGCGCTCGATCGCATGCATCGTTGATGCCAAAGTTTTGATTCGACCGTTATAAAGTGAATCAATATAGGCAAGTCTTGGCAATGATCGGTCTAACACAGTTACATCCGCACCCATACCCATTGCAATTACCGCCGCATTTAACCCAGCAACTCCCCCGCCAATTACAACAACTTTGCCAGGTGCAACACCGGGAACTCCTGCGAGTAAGACACCGCGTCCACCGTTTGGTTTTTGCAGCGCAAATGCACCAACTTGCACAGCAAGACGTCCGGCGACTTCACTCATCGGGGCAAGTAACGGCAGCGTGCCATCTACTTCAACAGTTTCGTAAGCAATCGCGGTTGTGCCACTTTTCAACAGCGCATCTGTGCATGACTTTGATGCCGCCAAGTGAAGATAGGTAAAGAGAATTTGTCCAGCGCGAAGCTTTGGATACTCGCTTTCGATCGGTTCTTTAACCTTCAAAATTAAATCCGCTGTGGCCCAAATCTTTGCGACATCACTTTCCATCTTGGCTCCCGCTGTTATGAAATCAGCATCGCTAATGGCCGAACCTAGACCTGCACCAGATTCAATAATTACTTGATGGCCCAGGCGAATAAATTCAAAAACACCTTCTGGGGTAAGTGCGACTCGTGCTTCGTGAACCTTAATCTCTTTCGGTACACCAACTAACATCATTAACCTTTCGCAGCTATAGCCGCCGAAATCAATCCCACAAATAGTGGGTGTGGTCGCGTTGGACGCGAACGTAGCTCAGGATGTGCCTGCGTTCCCACGTAATAAGGATGTACCTCAAGCGGTAGTTCTACAAACTCCACGAGATCGCGTTCTTGAAAGATTCCTGAGAAAGTTAGACCAGCGCTGGAAATCTCATCACGATAGGCGTTATTTACCTCATACCGATGGCGGTGACGTTCCGAAATTTCATTTGATCCATAAGTCTTGGCAACGATCGAACCAGGTGTCAACGTTGCTTTATATAGACCTAAACGCATTGTTCCGCCCATATCGGCTTGTCCGGAAACTATTGCTTTCTGATCATCCATCGTTGCAATTACATGTGTGCCAGATTCTGGTGAGAATTCAGCGGAATTAGCATCTTTTATTCCCGCCATATTTCTGGCTGCCTCAATAACCATACATTGCAAACCTAGACATAACCCAAGGGTTGGGATTTTATTAGTGCGCGCGTACGTTAACGCACCTAGTTTTCCTTCAATACCGCGAACTCCAAATCCACCCGGCACACAAATTGCATCTACATCCGAGAGAGCCTTCTTTGCTCCTTCCGGAGTTTCGCAGTCATCACTTGGAACCCAGACAATAGAAACCTTTGCGTTATTGGCAAAGCCACCAGCACGTAGCGCTTCCGAAACTGAAAGGTACGCATCAGGTAGATCAATATACTTACCAACTAAAGCAACTTTAACCTGGTGTTTTGGATGATGAACTTTCTCTAAGAGCTCATCCCATTCTCCCCATTTAACTTCGTGGCCCCCGAGGGATAAACGACGGACCACATAGGCATCTAGGCCTTCTGCAAATAAAACCTTAGGTATGTCATAGATCGATGGCGCATCAACTGCAGCCACAACAGCTTCAACATCAACGTCACACATCAATGAGATCTTCTTCTTAATGCTCTGTGGAATCTCGCGATCTGAACGAAGCACGACTGCATCAGGTGCGATACCGATACTGCGCAGCGCCGCAACTGAGTGTTGTGTCGGTTTAGTTTTTAACTCGCCAGATGGACCAATATAAGGAACTAGTGAGATATGAAGGTAAAAAACGTTGTCACGACCTACTTCTTGGCGCATCTGGCGCGCAGCCTCCAAGAATGGTTGCGATTCGATATCGCCAACGGTTCCACCAATTTCAGTGATGATCACATCAACATCAAGTGCTGACATTGCATTCATACGCTCTTTAATCTCATTTGTAATGTGAGGAATTACCTGGACTGTCTCTCCTAGATATTCACCGCGACGCTCACGCGCGATAACCCGAGAGTAAATCTGACCGGTGGTGACGTTGGCTGAACCTTCAAGATTGCGATCTAAGAATCGTTCGTAGTGACCGATATCTAGATCGGTCTCGGCGCCATCGTCGGTTACAAAGACTTCACCGTGTTGAAAAGGATTCATGGTGCCAGGATCAACGTTTAGATAAGGATCGAGTTTCTGCATTGTGACGCGGATACCGCGGGCTACCAGCAATCTGCCGAGGCTTGAAGCAGTTAATCCCTTGCCAAGACTTGAGGCGACTCCGCCAGTTACGAAAATATGTTTAGTCACATGCGCTTGGCCCATGGAAGACAAACCTATCATCTAGATGAAGCTATTAAGAAACTGACTCGCGCATCGCTAGTAGTTCGGTGGCATGTTCTTGCGCACTAGCCGAGCCTTCTAAGCCAGCCAGCATGCGGGCGATCTCTTCTACCCGGCCTGATTCATCTAATTTGGCAACGCCTGATTGTGAGACCGAACCATCGCCGCTCTTCTTAACTACGAAATGTGTATCAGCCCATGCTGCAACCTGCGGTAAATGCGTAACAACGATTACTTGTGTGTGTTTTGCCAAGGCGGCAAGACGCCGACCGACTTCAATTGCAGCTTTACCGCCAACGCCCGCATCTACCTCATCGAAGATATAAGTTCCGACGGGATGAGTCTGCGCTAATACAACTTCTAGCGCCAACATGATGCGCGACATTTCTCCACCGCTGGCACCTTTACCAAGTGCAATTAGCGGGCCATCGGTATGTCCCTGGATCTGCATCAGTACTTCATCGCAGCCAAGAGAAGTGAAATCAGATTCCTTTAAAGCACCATTGTAATCTGGAGTTGCAATTCCAATAGAAAATTTAGTGTGTGGCATCGCAAGTGCGTTGATCTCTGCGGTAACTGATTTTGACAGTGATATTGATGCAGTAGTTCGCAGATCAGTAAGTTCCTTGGCAGATTTTAGTAGCTCAGCTTTAATCTGACTCAGCTCGGCTTGCAGTTGCCTAATCCGGTCTTCGCCACCATTTAAATCTGCGATCGCCTCTTTCGCACCTTTCGCACGGACTGCTAACGCAGCCAGATCGTCATCGGCTGCCAAAGCGCTGCCATACTTCTTAAGGAAGGATTTAATCTCTGCTTTGCGCCCTTGAAGTCCATCTAACTTTCCAGGATCTGCTTCTAGCGCAGTCAGATAAGAGCTGATCTCGCGGGCAGCGTCATCGATTAAGAAGAATCCTTCCGCCAATGCAGAACTGATCTCATCTAACTTGGCATCTTTTCCTTTAGCTAGATCTAAAAATCTACGTGCCGCTCCCAGCGCGGTAAGTGCACCTGCGCTTTCGTCCGATAGCGCAGCGCTTGCGCCAGAACTTGCGGCGCGCAGATCTTCCACACTTGATAAACGAGCGATTTGATTGGTGACCTCACCGTATTCACCGCGAACTGGTTTTAACTTGGTCCAACCGTTTAAGAACTCTTCCAGGTCTGCGACTTCTCGATCGCGCTTACTGGCGCTATCTTGCGCCGCTTTTATACGCGCTTTCAAATCGTTGTAATCTGCAAAAACCTTTTGATAGGCAGCTAGCGCAGTTGCAAACTTTGGACCCGAATAACGATCTAACAGTTCGCGTTGCCTAGCCGGTTTTACAATTTGATGATTGGCTGCTTGGCCGTGTATCTCAACTAAATTATCGGCGAAGTTTGCCAAGGTTGCAGCAGGCACTGTCGTACCACCGGCAACAGCCTTGCTCTTGCCATCGCTATTTACGGTGCGCGTTAAAATTAAAGCGCCATCGGAAATATCTGCGCCCGAACTTTCGGCAATCTCTGTCAGCGCATCAGTGACGGTAGGTAGCGCAAATTGTGCAGAAGCTATTAACCGCTCGGAACCGCTTCTAACTAAATCGCTATCACTCTTGCCTCCTAAGACGAGTGCGAGAGCGGTAAGAATCATGGTCTTGCCAGCGCCGGTTTCACCGGTTAGTACATTTAAACCACCACCAAATTCCAGAGTGGATTGATCGATGATGCCGAGATTACGGATTGAGATTTCTTCTAGATAAGTGCGTTCACTCACCGCGCCAGCCTTCGACCGGAAGTTTAAACTTTGCAACCAGACGATCGGTAAAGAGCGTTGGATTGATATGCGAGAGCTTAATTACGGATGAATCCTTAGTTATCTGTACTCGATCACCAGTACGCAACGGTAGCTTTCGGAGCGCATCTGCTGATAACAGGGCATCACTTGATTCGATTTCAACGACAATTTCTGAAGTTGGCGCAACCACCATTGGACGAGCAAAGAGCGCGTGCGCTGATATTGGTAATAAGACCAAAGCATCGATCTCTGGCCACAAGACAGGACCACCAGCGCTAAAAGCATATGCAGTTGAACCAGTTGGCGTTGAACAAATCAGGCCGTCACAACCCCAGCGAGAAAGGGGGCGATTATCGATTTGTACAAAGAGTTCAACCATAGTTGTGCCATTACGTTCCACGGTTACTTCATTTAGCGCCCAGCCAGTTGAAATAACTGCGCTTTCACGAATAACTGAATATTGCAGAACCATACGGTTTTCGGTTACAAAGTTCTTTGCGACGATACTTGCTGCGATCTCAGTTAAAGCAGGTTTTTCTACTTCAGCAAGAAATCCAACATGGCCAAGATTGATACCAAGAATAGGAATATTCTGGGTGCGAGCAATTTCAGCGCCACGTAAAATCGTTCCATCTCCACCGAGAACGATAACTACATCAG
>CANIAV010000065.1 GCA_947465365.1 Actinomycetota bacterium
GATTGCAGACTTTGTTGGCGCAGCGACATAACCGATGAACCCAGCGCCAGCGCAAAGGCCAGCACGATAAAACGGTTACGCCGCTGCGATAGAGCAAAGAGAACAAGTAGCGCCGCGGCAATTGTTGTTCGCCACGGCGCTACATAACTCTGGGCCAATGCACCACACCAGAGCGCACCGCCTAAAGCCAGTGCGCGGTAATCAATTAGACGCGTAGCTTCTCTTTAAATTGTGCGAACTTGGCAGCCCCAATTCCAGAAACTTTTAAGAGATCTTCTACCGTTAGAAATGGACCATTTTGATTTCGGTAGGCAATTATTCGCGCCGCAAGAACGGGGCCGATTCCATCTAGCGATTCCAGATCTTTGGCACTTGCTCGATTTAGCGCAAATGGGCCAGCGCTCTTGGCTTTCACTCTTTGTGGAGAAATTAGATAAGAACTGCCAACTTTGCTAGGTGGATAGATATAAATCTGTTCCCCATCTTTGATTACTCGCGCCAAGTTGATATCAGAAAGATCAGCACCTTTTAATTTATCTCCGGCTGCTTTGATCGCATCAGTTACGCGAGAATTCGCCGGCAAGGTATAGACCCCAGGATTTGTAACAGCGCCGGCCACATCGACAGTTACTTCGGCAATGGCCTCTGTGACAGCTAGATCAGTTGGCGCTAAAGCGATTTCATGAGATGAACCGCGAACGACAAGAAATAGCGAGAGCGCAATAACTAGCGCTGAGATTGAAAGCAGTGAACGCTTCTGCGAGACCGAGAAGGTGATGTGGCTCCACCAATTGCGGAGCTTTTCAGGTAGTAAATTCATGGCGCGATCATCTGGCAAATTTGCCAGGTAGATTTAAAGAATTGGCAGGGCTGTGGTTAAAGAACGATATTTACAAGCTTTGGTGCGCGCGCAATAACTTTCTTAGGAGCGGCTCCATTTAATGCAGCGATAATTGTCGGGTGGGCCAAGGCCTGCGCCTCAATCTCGCTATCGGTAATGGTTGGGGCAACTTCAATTCTTTCGGTGATCTTGCCATTGATCTGGATCACTGCTTCGACAGCATCTGCCACAAGTAGTTTTTCATCCACAACTGGCCAACCGGCGGTTGCAATCGCAGGCTTATGGCCTAAGCGCTCCCACATTTCCTCAGCGGTAAATGGTGCAACTAGCGACAACATAATTGCAATCGCTTCCGTTGCTTCACGCACTGCTGGATCTGCCGCTCCAGGACCTGAATCAATTGCCTTACGCGTTGCATTTACTAGCTCCATAACGCGCGCGATAGCTACGTTAAAGCGGAAAGATTCCACAGCAAATGCGGCATCGTGCAGCGCCTTATGAGTTGCTTTACGTAACGAAATATCACCAGTTGCAAAATCAACGCCCGCACTTGATGTGACATCTCCTGATAAACGCCAAGCGCGACTTAAGAATTTAACTGAGCCAGATGGTGAAACATCTGACCAATCCACATCATCTTCTGGTGGACCTGAAAAGACCATCGATAAACGGATCGCATCTACGCCATGGTTTTCTAGCTCATCAGATAAGCGAACTAGATTTCCGCGAGATTTAGACATTGCCGAGCCATCCATGACAACCATGCCTTGATTTAACAGACGGGTAAATGGTTCGGTAAAGCCGAGCATTCCAATATCGTGCAAGACCTTTGTAAAAAAGCGTGAGTACAGCAAGTGCAAAATCGCATGCGTTACGCCGCCAACGTATTGATCAACTGGCAGCCAGGTATCAATATCAGCGCGTGAAAATGGTTCATCGTGATTTGTCGATGATGGATAACGCAGGAAGTACCAAGATGAATCTACGAAGGTATCCATCGTGTCGGTATCGCGCAGCGCAGCTCCCCCACATGTTGGGCATTTGGTATTTACCCATTCAGTTGCGGCGGCAAGTGGTGATTGCCCCTTTGGCTTTAGATCTAAACCTTTAGCATCGGGCAATTGCAGCGGCAATTGATCGGCAGGAACTGCAACTTCGCCGCATTTATCGCAATGCACAATCGGAATTGGCGTGCCCCAGTAACGCTGGCGCGAGACCAACCAGTCGCGCAGGCGATAATTTCGCGCAGATTTTCCTAAACCATCAGCCTCTAACTGCTTATTTATCGCAGCTATTGCATCTGCCTTATTTAAACCATCTAAGGCACCAGAGTTAATTAACTCGCCATCGCCAGTTGTGGCAATACCTGTCTCGTTTGGATCTTCATTGTCGGTCTTAACTACAACGCGCACAGGTAACTTCATCGCGCGCGCAAAATCTAAATCGCGTTGATCGTGCGCCGGTACCGCCATGATCGCGCCAGTTCCGTAATCTGCTAAAACATAATCAGAGGCCCAGATCTGCAACTTTTCGCCATTTACTGGGTTGATGGCATAACGTTCTAAGAAAACACCAGATTTAGGGCGATCGGTGGCTAAGCGATCTATATCAGATGCAGCTTTTACAGAATCGCGGTATTGCTTGAATTTATCTTCGGCCGCTGTTCCAGCCGCCAGCTCTGCAGCAAGTTCGGAATCAACTGCGACCACCATAAATGTTGCACCGTATAAAGTATCGGGACGAGTTGTGTAAATTGTTACTGGTGTAGCGCGACCTTCGATAATAAAGTTAACGTTGGCGCCTTGTGAGCGACCGATCCAGTTGCGCTGCATCGTTAAGACTTTATCGGGCCATTTGCCTTCAAGTTCTTTCATATCATCGAGCAAACGGTCTGCGTAATCAGTGATCTTGAAATACCACTGATTTAACTTCTTCTTTGTAACAGCCGTATCGCAACGTTCGCAAAGACCTGCGACAACTTGTTCGTTAGCTAAAACAGTTTGGCAACTTGGGCACCAGTTAACGGCGCTATCTTTACGATAAGCCAAGCCGCGTTTATGTAGTTCAATAAATAACCATTGGTTCCATTTGTAATATTCCGGGTCGCAAGTATTGAATACGCGATCCCAGTCAAAGGAACAGGCATAGCGACGCATCGAAGCTTTCTGGGTTGCAATATTTTCATAAGTCCAAATCCGCGGATCCTCATTGCGCTTAATCGCGGCATTTTCTGCCGGCAGACCAAAGGCATCCCAGCCAATTGGGTGCATGACGTTAAAGCCTTTTTGGATCCAATAACGGGCGATTACATCGCCAAGTGCATATGCCTCAGCATGGCCCATATGGAGATCACCTGATGGATACGGAAACATATCCAAGACATATTTCTTTGGTCTCTTATCATCGGGGCGACCTGATTTAAATGGTTCGATTTTGTCCCAGATTGGCAGCCACTTCTCTTGGACATAGGCAAAGTCATATGCCTGATGTTCTTGTGAAGTGCTCATTAACTTAGTTTATCGGGCTTTAACCCCAAGTAACGCCAGTTAATTCTTCGCTAATAGTCCATAAATCCTTTGCTAACCGTTGATCGTATGCAATTGCGGCGGCGCGAGTCAGTTTCGGAAATCCGCGCATCTCAAGAAAACCATCTGGGCCAATATATGAGGCGCCATATAGGCCGGGGAAAGTTGCCGCACATAGCGTTGGAAGCGCGCCTCGTTCGGCGCTCTGCGCAAAAATAGCGTTGGCGAAAGCGCCAGCACGATCTTGCACGGTAGCCCCGGCAATTAAATTTGTATCGGCATAACCAGGGTGCGCGGCAACTGCTTCGATATTCCAGTCATGGCGCATCTGGCGACGTTCTAACTCGTGGATGAAAAGTAAGTTTGCTAATTTGCTATAGGCGTATGCAGACCATGGGTTATATGCGCCAATTCCTTTAGCTTTATTGCGCATTTCATCGATCGTGAAATTACCAATCCGAGACATGCGATGAGCTTGCGATGAGACAGCAACAACGCGATGTTTTATCTGCTTTTGTAATAAACCAGTCAGAGCAAAGTGGCCCAAATGATTAGTACCGAACTGCGTCTCGAAGTTATCTTTAGTAAGCGAAAATGGCGTAGCCATAACACCGGCGTTAAGGATTAAGGTATCTATAGGTGTTGTGAATTCGTTAGCAAAGCTGCGCACCGATGAAAGATCAGCCAGATCCAGTAACTTGTAAGCAACGCGATCGCTAGCAATTTCTGCAACAGTTGCCGCACCTTTTGTGGCGCTACGGGCGGTGATGGTCACATGTGCGCCTGCGCGGGCTAACTCCATCGCGGTTGCTTTTCCGAGCCCGCTGGTGCCACCAGTAATTAAAAAATTCTTTCCCGTTTGATCAGCAATATCAGTTGCTTGCCAGCCTCTTGGAATTATGGTGACGCTAGACATTTAATTTCCAATCTGAAATTACTTGAGTGGAGATAAGGGGATTCGAACCCCTGACCTCTTCCATGCCATGGAAGCGCGCTACCAACTGCGCCATATCCCCTTTATTACCCGCCTTAAGCGAGAAGGTAACTCTAGCGCACGTGATCTGGCACATCAGCACCAGATTCTTCGCCAAATACTGGCTCCAAAATAGAACCGGCGTTATGTTCGGCTAAATGCCATCCCTTAGGACTGGTCTGCAAAATAGACCAGCGCGCATTAGATAGCCCGCCGATCTTTCCCCAATGCGCCATCGGCAGATGTAAGTAATGGCCCATTAAGCAACGAGCAGTACCGCCATGAGTTGCAACAACAACTAACTGGTTCTCCTTATCGCCTAAGAATTCATCGATCGCAGCGCTAGCGCGCGCGGCAACTTCACTGCGCTTTTCACCGATTGTTCCGGCCGGATTATCGTTGCCATCAATCCAGCGCACAAAGTTCTCTAAATCTGCCGCGCGATTTTCGGCGCCAGTCTTGCCTTCCCAATGTCCACCATTGGTCTCACGTAAACGCTCATCAATTAGAACTTCCATATTTACTATCTCACCGAGCTTTGATGCAGTATCGCGGGCTCGGGATAAATCGCTAGATAAAATTGCCGTTGGTTCCATACCCGCAATAATTGGCGCGGCAAGTTCGGCTTGATAAATACCAACTTTATTTAACGCAATATCGGAATGTCCCTGAAAACGGTTTATGACATTCCAATCAGTCTGGCCATGGCGCCATAAAAGGATGCGGTTATTCTTACCTGCCATTTGCCACATTTTCCTTAACGACATCTAGTTCAATTGTTGGGCAATCATTCCAGAGGCGATCGAGCATGTAATAACGGCGCAGATCAGCGCTCTGGATATGCACCACTAAATCTGAGTAATCGAGCAAGATCCATTCATCGGTACCTTCGCGGCGGGCCGGCTTTTCACCGATCAAACGTAGCTTCTCTTCTACTTCATCTGCGATCGCATCAACCTGGCGAATATTTGCACCAGTTGCAATTAAAAAGACTTCAGATAAAACCATTTGATCAGATAGATCAATAGCGATCATCTCTGTGCCAAATTTGTCGGCGATTGCGCGAGCTGCAACCTGGGTTAACTCGGTAACGCTCTTACTTGCTGGCATAGAGATCGTGCTCCTTTATATAAGTTGCTACATGTGTTGAAACCGATGCTAAATCTCCAGCGCGCACACGCGTTGCTGAGATATTAAGCGCTCCGATATCAAGGCTGTGCTCGCCGGGAAATTCCGGGCGATCTATAACTATGAACTCGACCATATCCTGTAATTCGCTGGTGCGATGCCACTGATCGA
>CANIAV010000066.1 GCA_947465365.1 Actinomycetota bacterium
TACCTCTGATCGCGAAGTTGCGCTAAATGCATCAGGTCTTGTTGTTCCAGGTGTTGGTGCATTTGCCGCATGTATGCGCGGTTTAATTGCAATCGGGGGAGATGAGATTGTGCGCGCCCGCGTTGCGGCTAAGCGTCCAACTCTTGGAATTTGTGTTGGTATGCAGATTCTCTTTCGTGATGGCGATGAATATGCGACCACTGAACTACATAAGGGCGTAGGTATTTGGCAGGAGAGCATTGCCAAGCTATCTGCACCAATTCTGCCGCACATGGGATGGAATACCGTTGAAGTAACTGGCCCATCACAACTATTTAACGGAATCGAAGATCAAGCTTTCTACTTTGTTCACTCTTACGCTGCCAAAGCGAAGGTGGGCCTTGCGCAAGCTTGGACCACGCACGGTGAGAAATTTCTAAGCGCAGTTGAAGATGGTGCAATCTGCGCTACGCAATTTCATCCTGAAAAATCTGGCGATGCCGGTCTTGCGCTAATTAAGAACTGGGTGGGGATGCTATGAACGAAGTAAATTATCTAGAGCTATTGCCTGCCGTAGATGTTAAAGATGGCCGCGCGGTAAGACTCGTACAGGGTGAGTTAGCGCGCGAAAGCGTATATGGTCAACCACTTGAAGTAGCACTTGAATTCCAAGCCGCCGGTGCAGAATGGCTTCACTTGGTCGACCTAGATGCAGCTTTTGGGCGCGGTGATAACAGCGCGCTATTGGCAGAAGTAGTTGGTCGCCTCGATATAAAAGTTGAGTTATCGGGTGGAATTCGCGATGATGAATCGCTAAAGCGGGCACTTGCAACTGGCTGTCGCCGAATCAACCTTGGTACAGCTGCCTTAGAGAATCCCGAATGGACAGCGCGCGTTATCGCCGAACACGGTGATCGAATCGCAGTTGGTTTAGATGTGCGTGGACATGTCCTTGCAGCGCGTGGTTGGACTAAAGAAGGTGGCGATTTATTTGAAACGCTGGCGCGTTTAGAAAGTGATGGCTGTGCGCGATATGTCGTAACAGATGTGACTAAAGATGGCACTTTGCAAGGACCAAACCTGGAACTCTTGCGCGAAGTCTGCAACGCTACAAAGAAGCCGGTTGTTGCAAGCGGCGGAATTTCTTCACTTGCCGATATCTCTGCGCTCTCGGCTTTACACGCAATCGGGGTTGAAGGCGCGATTGTCGGCAAGGCTTTATACGCCGGCGCATTCACCTTGCAAGAGGCGCTGACACTTACTAAGGGCGCAAAGTAAATGGTGCTATCGATTCGCATTATCCCTTGCCTAGATGTAACTGAGGGCCGGGTCGTAAAAGGCGTTAACTTCACCGACTTAGTAGATGCCGGTGATCCAGTTGAGATGGCCAATCTCTATAACTTGGAAGGCGCAGATGAGTTAACTTTTCTAGATATTTCCGCAAGTAGTTCTGACCGCGAAACAACGCTAGATGTAGTACGTAAAACTGCAGAGCAAGTTTTTATTCCCTTAACTGTGGGCGGCGGAATTCGCAGCGTTGACGATGTTGATCGCTTACTACGTGCCGGCGCCGATAAAGTTTCTATAAATACATCCGCAATCGCCCGACCTGAGTTAATTGCAGAAATTGCTGATCGCTTTGGATCACAAGTCTTAGTTATCTCAGTTGATGCACGGCGCGCACGTACCGAATCTGGATTTGAAGTAACCACCCATGGTGGTCGCCAGAGCGCAGGACTTGATGCACTTGCCTGGGTAGAGAAAGCATGTGCACTTGGCGCCGGCGAAATTCTTCTTAATTCGATGGATGCCGATGGCACGCGCGCTGGATATGACATTGGCATGATCACTGCAGTGCGTGCGATCTCAAAGGTTCCACTAATTGCCAGTGGCGGCGCCGGAACCTTGGAAGATTTCGCTAGCGCCCTAGATGCTGGCGCAGATGCGCTACTGGCAGCGAGCGTATTTCACTTCGGAATACACCGAATTAGCGATGTTAAGAAGT
Source organism: Actinomycetota bacterium (assembly GCA_947465365.1). Classification (GTDB taxonomy): domain Bacteria; phylum Actinomycetota; class Actinomycetes; order Nanopelagicales; family Nanopelagicaceae; genus Planktophila. Next base: position 1,985 of record CANIAV010000066.1, read on the forward strand.
ACTTAAGCGCTCAAGGTTATTCCATTCGCAACAACCGCATCGCCTAAGGCAGAATAAGGCCATGAATGCGCAACTGCCCTCGCAATTACCTGAGGATATTGCTGCGCGCTTGAAATCAGATTTAGATCTAATTCCGGCGATCGCTCAAGATGTAAATACCGGTGAAGTTTTGATGTTGGCCTACATGAATCGCCAATCACTTGCGATAACTTTAAAGACAGGTAAAGCAACTTATTGGAGCCGCAGTCGCAGCGAACTCTGGGAGAAAGGTGCAACATCTGGCCATACCCAGAAAGTTATAGCGATCTCGCTAGATTGCGATGGTGATGCACTTTTACTAAAAGTTGAGCAAAGCGGCGCTGCTTGCCACACCGGAGATAAGAGTTGCTTTCATAATCCGATTGAGCTCGATCAATCTGCAGGCGATCACTAATGCAACGTTCTGAATTTCAGGAGTATGCCAAGAACTTTAACGTCATTCCGGTCTACCGAAAACTTCTCGCCGATGGTGAAACACCAATTGGTATATATCGAAAGTTAGCCAAGAACGCACCTTCCACATTCTTATTGGAATCTGCCGAACATGGGGGAGTCTGGTCACGTTACTCATTTATCGGAGCCAATAGCCAAGCAACTTTAAGCGAGAGAGACGGCAAAGCGATCTGGGTCGGCACAACCCCAGCTGGTGCACCGGTTGGTATCGATCCACTTGCAGCGCTGCGACTTTCCGCAGCACACCTTCGCTCACCAAAGATTGCTGGACTCCCACCGCTTACTGGTGGCTTAGTTGGTTATATGGGTTATGACAGCGTGCGACGTTTGGAGAAACTACCAACGCTTAGCAAGAAAGATATTGATCTACCGGAATTAGCATTTATGTTAACTAGCGACCTGGCAGTGATGGATCACGCAGAAGGAACCATCACGCTAATTGCAAATGCCATTAACTGGGATGGAACCGGCGATCGCGTTGATCAAGCCTATGATGATGCACAAGTTCGCTTAGATCGCATGCAGAGTGATTTACAAGGTTCTCTTCCAGGCTTTGTTGCAGAACTCGCTGATAAGGATTCACCTGATTTTTCACGGAATATCTCAGGAGATGACTACAAAGCGAAGATACTTAAGGCCAAAGAAGAGATAGTTGCAGGAGAAGCTTTTCAGATAGTTCTCTCACAAAGATTTGCGATGGAATGCAGCGCCGATGCGTTAGATGTCTATCGCATGCTGCGCTTACATAATCCAAGTCCCTATATGTATTTATTCCGCTTTACCGATGGAGTTGAAGTTGTAGGTTCGAGCCCAGAAGCACTTGTTAAGGTCACTGGCAAAGAAGTTATGGTTCATCCAATTGCGGGTACCCGCAAACGTTCTAACTCTGCCGAAGAAGATCATCGCTTAGGCGAGGAGTTACTTGCTGATCCGAAAGAGCGCGCTGAGCATTTAATGTTGGTAGATCTCGGTCGAAATGATCTCGGGCGCATCTGTGCACCAGGCACAGTCGAAGTAATTGATTTCATGCATATCGAGCGCTATTCACACGTGATGCATATTGTTTCGACAGTTATTGGCGAACTAGCTGCAGACTCATCACCAGTTGATGCTTTATTTGCCGTCTTTCCGGCCGGCACTCTTTCAGGTGCACCAAAACCAAGAGCGATGGAGATAATTGAAGAGTTAGAGCCAACTCGGCGTGGTCTATATGGTGGTGCGATCGGTTACTTAGATTTCACCGGCAATATCGATACTTGTATTGCAATTCGCACCGCGTTAATTCATAAAGGAACCGCCTATGTGCAGGCAGGTGCAGGAGTAGTCGCAGATTCAGATCCCGAATCCGAAAATCAAGAGTGCCTCAATAAAGCAGCAGCCGTGCTGGGTGCGATTAGCGCCGCTAACAAGTTGGCAAGCCATGGGAAAGTTTCTTAGATGTCCGATTTTGCGCCAGTGCTATTTTCGCTAATCGTTATCGTCTTGCTCGTCTTTCTAATTTCACGCCGCTTTAATATCTCATCGCGCTACGAACGCAAGCCAAAAGTGCACACACCGTGGAGCGCGCTAGATAAGGGTATTGATCCAACGCAAGAAGGTAGCGAAAAATGAGCGTGCTTGATTCGATCATCTCTGGAGTTCGCGAAGATTTAGCCAAGCGCCGTAAATCTCTAAACGAGTTGCATGAAGAGATGGCTCAAGCTGCACCTGCTTTAGATGCCCATGCCGCCTTCAAAAAGGGGGAGATGTCAGTAATTGCAGAAGTAAAACGTTCATCTCCAAGCAAAGGTGCACTTTCTACAATCACTGATCCAGCAGCGCTTGCAGAGCAATATCAATTGGCTGGCGCCAGTGTGATTAGCGTGTTGACCGAAGAACGCAGATTTAAAGGAACTCTCGCCGACTTAACTGCGGTGCGCGCAAAGGTTTCAATTCCAGTCTTACGTAAAGATTTTATGGTCGATGAATATCAATTCTTCGAAGCTCGCGCACATGGTGCAGATATGGTGCTACTAATTGTGGCAGCGCTAGCCAAGAGCCAATTGCGTGATTTCTGTGATCTAGCAACCGAACTTGGTATGGCAGCTTTAATTGAAGTTCACACTGCAGATGAATTAGAACGGGCGATGGAGATATCACCGCGAATTGTTGGCGTTAATTCACGAAACTTAAAGACCTTAAATGTAGATCCAGCTGCATTCGCAGATCTCATCCCTCGGATACCGCAAGATGTGATTCGAGTCGCCGAGTCCGGAATCTCAAAACGTAGCGATGTGGAATTTGCCCAGCGCCAAGGCGCCGATGCGATCTTGGTTGGTGAAGCCCTTGTCACTTCCGCTGACCCAAATTTGGCGATGCGCACCTTATTGGGGCAAGGGTAGACTTTTACTATGTCGACTTCCTCGCGCGAAGACTTATCTGCAATCTTGGGACACTTCGGTCCATACGGTGGGCGTTTTGTACCGGAGGCGCTAATCGGTGCACTTGAAGAGCTAGAAGAAGCCCATCGCATCTCGCAATCAGATCCAACTTTCTTAGCCGAACTCGCTGAACTACATCGGACCTATACCGGTCGCCCCAGCATCATTACCGAAGCAAAGCGTTTTGCTGAACATGCAGGTGGCGCACGAATTATTTTAAAGCGCGAAGATTTAAATCACACTGGCAGCCACAAGATAAATAATGTGCTTGGCCAAGCGCTATTGACTAAACGTATGGGTAAGAAGCGCATCATCGCTGAAACTGGTGCCGGCCAACACGGCGTTGCCTCGGCAACAGCTGCAGCTCTGATGGGCTTGGAATGTGTTGTCTATATGGGCGAGGAAGATACAAAGCGCCAATCTTTAAATGTAGCACGCATGAAGTTACTTGGCGCCGAAGTTATTCCGGTGACATCAGGTTCGCGCACACTTAAAGATGCCATCAACGAAGCGATGCGTGACTGGGTAACAAATGTTGAGACTACTCACTACATGTTAGGAACTGTTGCCGGACCGCATCCATTCCCAACGATGGTCCGCGATTTCCATAAGATAATTGGCGAAGAAACTCGCGAACAAGTTCTTGCATTAACTGGTCGCCTGCCAGATGCCGTTCTGGCATGTGTTGGCGGTGGATCAAATGCCATCGGAA
>CANIAV010000067.1 GCA_947465365.1 Actinomycetota bacterium
CCAAGATAACAACTGTTCCGCCTGTCATATATTCACAACCGTGATCACCAACGCCTTCCACAACCGCGGTTGCTCCAGAATTGCGAACGCAGAATCGTTCACCAACTAGCCCACGAATAAAGATCTCACCAGAAGTTGCGCCATAACCTATGACGTTTCCGGCGATTACATTCTCTTGAGATGGGAAGGTAGCGCGCTCATCTGGACGAACTATGACGCGACCGCCTGATATTCCTTTACCTACATAGTCATTGCTATCGCCGTAGAGACGAATTGCAATACCGCGTGGCAGGAATGCACCGAGAGATTGACCGGCAGAACCATGCAGCGTTACATCAATCGTTCCGACAGGAAGACCTTCTGCACCAAAGCGACGAGTAACTTCTGCGCCCAACATTGTGCCAACGGTTCGGTTTACGTTACGAACTGGCAGGTCGATACGAACCGCTTCTTTCTTATCGAGAGCATCTGCCGCAAGTGAAATTAATTGATTATCAAGAGCTGCCGCAAGGCCATGATCTTGAACTGTTGTGCGATGAAGTGGTGAAGCAACATCTGGGCGAACCAATAGCGGTGCTAGATCTAGCCCGCTGGCTTTCCAGTGATTGACTGCATCCCGAGTATCTAGATACTCCACATGACCGATCGCCTCTTGCAAAGTACGGAACCCAAGCTTGGCCAAGATTTCTCGAACTTCTTCAGCGATATATTCAAAGAAAGTTTCGACAAACTCTGGCTTGCCGGTAAAGCGTTTACGAAGTTCTGGATTTTGCGTTGCCACGCCAACCGGACAGGTATCCAAGTGACAGACACGCATCATTACGCAACCAGATACAACGAGCGGCGCTGTTGCAAATCCATATTCTTCTGCGCCAAGCAACGCTGCAATAACCACATCGCGTCCAGTCTTTAACTGACCATCTGCTTGTACAACAATACGATCGCGTAGTCCGTTAAGAAGCAAGGTCTGTTGCGTTTCGGCAAGACCTAGCTCCCAAGGGGCGCCCGCATGCTTTAGCGATGTTAAAGGTGAAGCGCCAGTTCCACCATCATGGCCTGAGATTAAAACTACATCCGCGTGCGCTTTAGAGACTCCTGCTGCAACGGTGCCAACACCGACTTCGGCAACCAATTTAACGTGGATGCGTGCGTTTTTGTTAGCGTTCTTAAGATCGTGAATTAGCTGTGCTAAATCTTCAATCGAGTAAATATCGTGATGTGGTGGTGGTGAGATAAGTCCGACGCCCGGAGTTGAGTAACGCACCTTGGCAATCCATGGATAGACCTTATTTCCGGGAAGCTGTCCGCCCTCGCCAGGTTTTGCACCTTGCGCGATCTTGATCTGAATATCATCGGCGTTAACAAGGTAATCACTTGTTACGCCAAAACGGCCACTTGCAACTTGCTTAATTGAACTGCGCTTGGAATCACCATTTGCCATCGGGAGGAAACGTGAAGGATCTTCGCCGCCTTCACCGGTATTTGATTTAGCGCCAAGTCGGTTCATGGCAATCGCAAGGGTTTCATGAACCTCTTGTGAAACAGAGCCATATGACATTGCCCCCGTTGAGAATCGCTTTACGATCTCTGAAATCGGTTCGACTTCATCAATTGAGATCGCCGGGCGCTCTCCTTCTTTAAAAGCAAAGAGCCCACGTAGCGTCATCAGCTCTTTGCTTTGGTTATCTACCTTGCTGGTGTAGCGCTTAAAGATGTCATAACGTTTTGAACGAGTTGAGTGCTGCAAGGTAAATACAGTCTCTGGATTAAATAAATGTGGCTCGCCATCGCGGCGCCATTGGTATTCACCGCCGATCGGCAAGCGCTTAGTACCTGGGATCTCTCCCCCGACTGGGTATGCGATGTGATGGCGTGCAATTGTCTCTTCGGCAATTACATCAAGGCTAATCCCACCAAGACGTGAAGTAGTGCCAACGAAGTATTCATCAACAACTTCTTGCGATAGACCAATAGCTTCAAAGACTTGAGCACCGGTATATGAAGCAATTGTTGAGATGCCCATCTTCGACATAACTTTCAATACACCTTTACCGAGGCTCTTAATAACATTGCGAACTGCCTTTTCAGGGGTAATGCCTGTGATAACACCTTGTAGAACTAGATCTTCGGCAGATTCCATCGCAAGGTATGGGTTAACTGCGGCTGCGCCATAACCAATTAAAAGCGCAACATGATGAACTTCGCGGACATCACCGGCTTCAACAACTAGTCCAACTTTGGTACGAGTCTTTTCGCGAATTAAATGGTGATGCACGGCAGCTGTTAATAGCAGAGATGGGATCGGCGTATCTTCGGCATCACCGTTGCGATCAGAGAGAACGATGATATGCGCACCAGCTGCAATCGCATCAGATACTTCACGTTTGATCTCTTCTAACCGCGTCTGCAGTGTATTACCGTCACCGGATACCGGGAACAAGCCCCGTACAACATAACTCTCTAGACCTGGGTAATCTCCATCGGCGTTGACGTGAATGATCTTGGCTAATTCATCATTATCAATTACTGGGAAAGCTAAAGATATTTGGCGACATGATGCCGGCCCTGGATCTAGGAGATTATGTTCTGGTCCGATAGATCCGCCTAGGCTAGTTACTAGTTCTTCACGTATTGCATCAAGTGGTGGATTTGTTACTTGCGCAAAGAGTTGTGAGAAGTAATCAAAGAGCAGGCGTGGTTTCTCTGAAAGCGCCGCAATTGGCGTATCTGTTCCCATAGAGCCAAGTGCTTCCATGCCGTTCTTAGCCATGGGAGTAAGCAAGATACGGATCTCTTCTTCGGTATAACCAAAGGCGCGTTGGCGGCGAACAACCGATGAGTGCGGATAAACAATATGTTCACGTGAAGGTAGATCACTTAACTTCATCATTCCCGAATGCAACCATTCACCATACGGTGCAGCATCTGCGAGGGTATCTTTTATCTCATCATCTTCGATGATGCGTCCTGCTTCAATATCAACTAAGAACATCTTGCCTGGTTGCAGGCGACCTTTGCGAACAATCTTTTCGGCTGGGAAATCTAAGACACCGACTTCAGATGCCAGAACAACCAAGCCGTCATCGGTGACCCAGAAACGTGATGGACGAAGTCCATTGCGATCAAGGACAGCACCGACTTGATGGCCATCGGTAAAAGTCACACATGCTGGTCCATCCCAAGGCTCCATCAAAGATGCATGGAAGGCGTAGAAATCACGACGCTTCTGCGACATGGTTGTGTGGTTCTCCCATGCTTCCGGAATCATCATCAAGACTGAATGTGGAAGTGATCGACCGCCTAAATAGAGAAGTTCAAGTACTTCATCAAATGACGCGGAATCACTGCCGGACATTTCAACTATTGGAAAGAGTCGGCTTAGATCTCCAGGAATTAACTCACTGGCCAATAGCGATTCGCGCGCGCGCATCCAGTTGCGATTTCCTTTAACGGTATTGATTTCGCCGTTGTGTGCGATAAAGCGATAAGGGTGGGCCAGTGGCCAAGATGGGAATGTGTTGGTAGAAAAACGTGAGTGCACCAAAGCCATTGGTGAGGCAACGCGTTGATCACTTAAATCTGGGAAGAACTCTTCGAGCTGGCCAGTAGTAAGCATTCCCTTGTAAACAATGGTCTGCGAAGAAAGTGACGGGAAGTAAAGGTCTAATGAATGTTCAGCGCGTTTGCGTAAGCAGAAAGCTAAACGATCTAGCGCTATCCCGGATTCATTTCCTTTACCTGAAATAAATAGCTGTTCAAATTTAGGCATTACAGATACGGCAGTCTTGCCGAGCGAGGCAGAATTAATAGGTAGTTCGCGCCAACCTAAAACAGTTAAGCCTTCTTCTTCGGCAATCTTGGCGATTGCGCCACGGACTTCAGCGCCTTGTGCGACAAATGCGATTCCGGTTGCGTATGAACCATCTTTAGGTAGTTCGAAATCAACTACAGCGCGATAGAAAGCATCCGGAACGCGAATTAAAATTCCTGCACCATCACCGCTATCGGGTTCGGCGCCAGATGCACCGCGATGTTCTAAATTGCGAAGGGCGGTAAGTGCTTTCGCGACGATTTCATGTGTTGCAACTTTATTTAGAGTAGCCACCATCGCAACGCCGCATGCATCATGCTCGTTGGCGGGATCATAAAGACCAAGACGTGCTGGGTAGTTAGATGAAAGGGCCATCTATTTTCACACTCCTGTTGTCCACACTTGAAAAATCGTGAGGGACAACTTTGGCCCGTAGTAACCATCGACTCAATGAGGCGGTGGAGCAAAAGGGTAGCAAGAACTGGGGCAATTAGGCACACCTAGGAGATGGAAAAGGTTTAGATCCCGCTCACGTGGAGGAGTTGTCCGATGCCAGCGGTTATTGCCATACCGAAGCAACCACCGAGGATTACTCGCAAAGTCGGAGCCAGAACCTTTGATCCGGCAGTTTTTGCGCTAACGATTCCGGTGAATATCAGACCTACTACGGTGAACCCAACGATGCTCACTGCAACTTTGCCAGTCGTTGGTGCAAAGGCGCCTAAGAATGGAATCAAACCGCCAGATGTAAAGGCTGCAGCTGATGCGACCGCAGCTTGCACCGGGCGCGCCTTAGTGTGCGGATGTTGCCCGAGTTCATCACGAAGGTGTGCCTCCAGCGGATCACGAGCATGCATCGCGTTAGCAACTTCCAAAGCAAGTTCTGGAGTAAGACCGCGATTTATATAAATCTGCTGCAATTCCAATAACTCAGATTCGGGATCGATCGCTAAATGTTCAATCTCTAATAGTCGATCAGATTCTTCAATGTCGTTCTGTGAACGCACCGATACATATTCGCCGACGGCCATTGACATAGCACCGGCAACTATTCCAGCAGCGCCTGCAGTAATTAAAAAAGTTTGGGCATCTGCACCACCAGTTTTGGCAGCTGTTACACCGATCATTAGCGATGCCGTTGAAACCAAACCATCATTTGCGCCAAGAACAGCGGCACGTAACCAACCTGCACGATGGGTGCGATGGTGGAGATTGCGCTGATAGACATCTTCTAAAGCCATAGCGCGAGCCTACCTGATCCCAATTAAATTTCGGGTGAGATGCGCTGGCTATTACCTCGTTGATTTCGCAGATAGAGAGCTGACCCTAAGGCAAAGATCAAAATACTCATCCATTGATTTACCCGCAATCCAATTAGCGAATGAGCCGGATCAATGCGCAGTCCCTCAATGAAGAATCTGACAAGCGAATAACCGGCGATATAGAAATAGAAAATAGATCCGGTTGCCCAACGGCTGCCGAATTTAAGCAAGATCACGGCTAAGAGCGTGCTCCAAATCGCTTCATAAAGAAAAGTTGGGTGGAAAGTCTCGATAAGGCCATACCCACTGGGGCGAAACTTGTAAGGGATTTCCAAAGCCCACCATGCATTTAGCGGTCTGCCAAATAGTTCGGCGTTATACCAATTTCCAAAACGTCCAATTGCTTGCGCCAGTAAAATTCCCGGGGCGATGGCATCTAAGAAAATCCTAAAAGAGGGCAGTTGCATATTCTTAGCCAGGCGGCGCCAAGAAAGATAAGCACCAGCAACACCGAGAGCGATCGCGC
>CANIAV010000068.1 GCA_947465365.1 Actinomycetota bacterium
TCGAACTCGATACTTCACAGAGCGCACGTCGCTTAAAGAAAGATATTGCCGACATCTACGGCCACGACAGTGATTTAGCGGTTCTCTCATCTAGCGGACTTCGTAAAGGAAGCCGCTATGTAGTCCGCGTTATTGAAGCCGGAGATGCGCTAGCGCGACAGACAGGTTTAATCGACAGCAATGGTCGCCCAATCCGCGGCCTTCCACCACAAGTTGTTGCGGCAAATATTTGTGATGCCGAAGCTGCCTGGCGTGGCGCATTTGTCGCACACGGTTCGCTAACCGAACCAGGTCGCTCATCTTCACTTGAGATAACTTGTCCAGGGCCCGAGGCGGCACTTGCCCTTGTCGGAGCGGCGCGTCGTTTAGGAATTACCGCCAAAGCTCGCGAAGTTCGGGGCGTTGATCGCGTTGTGATTCGTGATGGTGATGCCATTGGCGTATTACTTACTCGCTTAGGTGCGCACGAAAGTGTTCTGGCTTGGGAAGAACGTCGGATGCGTCGCGAAGTTCGCGCCACCGCAAATCGTTTAGCTAACTTTGATGATGCAAATCTACGTCGTTCGGCGCGCGCGGCAGTTGCTGCTGCAGCACGTGTGCAACGTGCGATGGAGATATTGGGACCAACCATTCCTGATCACTTAAAAGAGGCGGGCGAATTACGTATCAGTCATGGCCAGGCAAGTTTGGAAGAACTGGGTTCCCTCGCATCTCCACCAATGACCAAGGATGCAATAGCCGGACGCATTCGACGCCTATTGGCGATGGCCGATAAACGTGCAGGAGAGCTGGGAATTCCAGATACTGAAGCCGGTCTTTCACCAGATCTTCTCAATTAGTTAATCTCGTTGAGCGTAAGCCCTACGTGAGGGTAACTACGACTGGCTGGTAAGGTTAGCCACGACCCCAACGATGTGGCAGTTTTATTGCCGTATACCCATCTGGTGCTACTTACTTTGGCAGCGGGTCCTTACACCTTTTAAGCGAGGCTTTACATGATTAACGTTGGAATTAATGGATTTGGACGAATTGGCCGCAACTTCTTTCGCGCCGCCCTTACTAACCCTAATATCAATATCGTTGCGATCAACGACTTAACAGATAACGCAACTTTGGCGCACCTTTTAAAGTATGACTCAATCTTGGGCCGCCTCGGCCTTGAAGTAACTTACACAGAAGACTCCATCACAGTTGGTGGAAAGACCATGAAGGTATTTGCAGATCGCGATCCCGCAAACTTGCCATGGGCATCTGTAAAGGCAGATATCGTAATTGAATCAACTGGCCACTTCACAAAGGCTGCCGATGCAAAGAAGCACATCACAGCAGGAGCTAAGAAGGTAATCATTTCAGCACCTGCAACAGATGAAGACATCACAATTGTTATGGGTGTAAACCACGAGAAGTACGACCCAGCAAGCCACAACGTCATTTCAAATGCTTCATGCACAACTAACTGCTTAGCTCCTATGGCCAAGGTTCTGCAAGATAACTGGGGAATTGTTAAGGGCTTGATGACCACCATCCACGCCTACACAAATGACCAGGTAATTCTTGATTTCCCACATAAGGATCTGCGTCGCTCACGTGCTGCAGCGACAAATATGATTCCAACATCTACAGGTGCTGCAAAGGCGATCTCGCTAGTTATGCCAGAGTTAAAGGGCAAGCTAGATGGATATGCGATGCGCGTTCCAGTTCCAACTGGTTCTGCAACTGACTTAACTGTTGAACTTGCTAAGGAAGCAACTGCTGCCGAGATCAACGCAGCTATGAAGGCTGCCGCCAATGGCTCGCTCAAGGGTTACCTCTCATATACCGAAGATCCAATCGTCTCTTCAGATATCGTCACCGATCCATCATCTTGTATCTTCGATTCCGGTCTTACTAAGGTAATCGGCAATCAGGTAAAGATCGTTGGTTGGTATGACAATGAATGGGGTTACTCAAACCGCCTCGTTGATCTCGTAGGTCTTGTCGGAAAATCCCTCTAATTTAGATGGGAAATTCTCCAACAAATACGCTGCAAAGTTTTGATGTAGCCGGCCAGCGAGTTTTTCTTCGCTGTGATTTAAACGTTCCGTTAAAGGATGGCAAGATCACAGATGATGGACGCATCCGCGCCTCGCTGCCGACTATCAAAACCTTAATTGCTAATGGAGCAAGCCTCGTTATCGCAGCTCACTTAGGTCGACCAAAAGGTGAAGCAAAGCCAGAGTTATCGCTGGCCCCAGTTGCGGTGCGTTTAGCAGAGTTACTTGGTAGCGAAGTTAAATTTGCAGGCGCTGTAACAGGTGAAGATGTATCCACCCAGGCACATGCGTTGAAGCCTGGGGAAATACTCTTACTTGAAAACATTCGCTTTTCAGCGGCAGAGACTTCTAAGGAAGAGTCAGAGCGCGGCGCTTTTGCGCAAGAACTGGCTCAGTTGGCAGATCTTTACGTTGGTGATGGCTTCGGCGCAGTTCACCGTAAACATGCTTCGGTCTTTGATCTACCAAAGCTTATGCCACATGTGGCCGGCACTTTGGTTGCGGCTGAAGTAGAAGTACTAAAGAAGTTAACTCAAAACCCAGAACGTCCATATGGAGTTGTTCTTGGGGGAGCCAAGGTCTCTGACAAGATCGGCGTTATCTCAAACTTGCTTAGCAAGGTAGATGTAATGGCCATTGGTGGCGGCATGGTCTTTACCTTTTTGGCCGCGCAGGGCAAAGAGATTGGTTCTTCATTAGTTGAAACTGATCTGATTGACACTGTAAAAGGACTTATAAAGCAAGCAGCTGATTTAGGCGTTAACTTAGTTCTGCCCACCGATATTGTCGTGGCTCCAAAGTTCGCCGCAGATTCACCTGCAACCTTAGTTAGCGCAGATGCAATACCAGCAGATCAGATGGGGCTAGATATCGGTCCGGATTCTGCGCAGGCTTTTGCTACTGCAATTCGTGGTTGCAAGACTGTCTTCTGGAATGGGCCAATGGGAGTCTTTGAATTTCCAGCTTTTGCAAATGGCACCAAAGTTGTTGCACAGGCGCTAACTGAAGTCTCTGGTATTTCTGTCGTCGGTGGCGGTGATTCTGCAGCAGCGGTTCGCGCACTGGGTTTTGCCGATAGCGATTTCGGTTATATCTCAACAGGTGGTGGTGCATCTCTTGAGTATCTAGAAGGTAAAGAGCTACCTGGGCTTACCGCCTTAGGCCTTTAGCAAGAGCTTTTCACATTAGTATTGTTGCAGTAACTATTAAAGGAGTAGATCATGCGTAAGCCGCTGATGGCAGGTAATTGGAAGATGAATCTAAATCATCTCGAAGCGATTGCAGTTGCCCAGAAACTGGTCTACTCACTCGATGATAAAGATTATGACGCAGTAGACGTTGCCATCATCCCGCCATTTACCGATATTCGTTCTATCCAAACCTTGATCGACGGTGATCGCCTGCGATTGCTATACGGGGCACAAGATATTTCTCCAGAAGCTAGCGGGGCATTTACCGGAGATATCTCAGGCAGCATGTTGGCCAAGCTCGGTTGCACCTTTGTCGTGATCGGCCATTCAGAACGTCGCGCCATCCATCATGAAGATGATGCTCTTATAAATCGCAAGATTAAAGCGGCCTTAGCCAATGAGCTAACTCCAATTTTCTGTGTCGGTGAAGAACTTTCCATCCGTGAATCTGGTGCACATGTCTCACATGTAATCCGCCAAGTTCGTGCGGGATTGGAAGGTTTCACTAAGCCAGAACTTAAGAAGATCGTAATTGCCTACGAACCAGTCTGGGCGATCGGCACTGGCAAGACCGCAACTCCGGAAGATGCGCAAGAAGTATGTGCTGCGATCCGCGAAGAGATCGGGTCAATTGGATCTGCCGAGATCGCATCCAATATGCGCATCCTTTACGGTGGCTCAGTAAAGTCATCTAATATCAACGAGATCATGAAGCAGACCGATGTCGATGGCGCACTCATCGGGGGAGCCAGCCTTGATCCTGAGGAATTGGCTAAGATCGCCAAGTTCCACGCGGCAGAAAGCGCCTAAGGCGCAGGCTGCATCTAGTATCCTTACGCTCTATTCATAACTTTAGGAGTCATACATCGTGGCGCTAGCTCTCTCAATCTTGTTGATCATCACCAGTATCTTGATGATCCTGCTCGTTCTGCTCCATAAGGGAAAAGGTTCAGGCCTTTCGGATCTATTTGGTGGCGGAATCTCATCTAACTACGGCGGTTCATCGGTCGTTGAGAGAAATCTAGATCGCATCACTATCGTTGTTGGTGGAGTTTGGTTCGGCGGCGTTGTCGCGCTAAGTCTTGTTTTGAAGGGTTAATAAATGGCAAGTGCAATTCGCGGAAGTCGTGTCGGCGCCGGCCCAATGGGCGAGGCAGAACGCGGTGATCAGATTGAACGCGCAACAGTTTCATACTGGTGTGGCAAGGGACATGAAGTCCGTCCCTCATTTGCAGTCGAAGAGACGGTAATTATTCCTGCTGAATGGGATTGCCCAAAGTGCGGACTACCTGCCGGTCGCGATCGCAACAATCCACCAAAGGCTGTTGTAAATATTCCTTATAAGACACATTTAGCTTATGTAAAGGAACGCCGCACAGATACCGAGGGTGCAAAGATTCTAGAAGATGCACTTCGCAAACTTCGTGGAGATGACGAGTAATTAAAGCGCTTTAGCTGCCGCAAGCAGTTGAGTTATACCCGCATTACGTTCTAGTAAGTGAAGACGTAGTAGCGGGTATTTTCTTGCCGCCAGCGCGCGCGAATCACCAAGGGCTTGGGCCATCAGCAAAGTTGTAAATCCAAAGTCACGGCCAGGGATCGAGTAATCACTTTTAGTTGTGCCAGTTATCTGCAGGAAGGAACCATTTTGTTGCCCACCTTTATGGAACTGCCCAGTCGAGTGCAGAAATCTCGGACCCCAACCAAAGCTGACTGGACGACCTGATTTCTTCGACAAGATACTTCGCAATTGGCTAATCGCAGAATCATCGCGGCGATCAAGATAAGCCATGATTGCGATATATCCGTCAGCATCAGTTGTCGCAATTAAATTCTTTAGCGCTGCAGTCAGTGTATTTCCATCGCCAAATATTTCAACATAGTCATCAGTTGCAGATGGCTGTAGCACTGGCAGATTGTTATCCCACTCTTGCAAAACCGCTGAAGTCGCTTCCTTTGCCTCAGTGACATTGGGTTGGTTAAAGGGATCAATCGCAAGGGCTGCGCTCATCAAGGCAGTTACCCATTCCCAGAATAAGAAATGCTCGCCAAGTTCGCCCGTGACAGTTAAATCTGCACCCGGTGCGAAACCAATTGAGAAAGCCCCACCACCTTTAGCTTCGAGAAAACTCTCAGTTGCAATCGGCAGTCGGCCCTTCTCATTCTTACCAGTTGATTCAGCGATTAACTGCTCGATCCAATCAGATAACCCTGGAAAGTTAGATCCATGATCGGTAAATCCTAAGAATTGTTCGTTCTGTGTAAGCAGTAAATAGGCCACATCAAGAGCCGTTACTGAGTCTTTCGCTAGCTGTGAACGTAAGTCACCTGCTTGATCTAACA
>CANIAV010000069.1 GCA_947465365.1 Actinomycetota bacterium
TAAAGATGAAACTATAAATAAATTTGCCAAACGAAATATCAAAATAAAGACCGCACTTTTAAATCAAGAGATCATGAGCGGGGTAGGAAATATCTACGCCGATGAAACCTTGTGGCGCGCCAAAGTGCACCCAGAAATCTCCACCGCAGATCTTTCCAAGAAAAAGATCGCGACCATCATCGATTTTGCAACTGAAGTAATGCAAGAGGCGATCGCCAAAGGCGGCACTTCATTTGATGATCTCTATATAAACGTCAATGGCGAAAGTGGATTCTTCGAGCAATCCTTGGCCGCATATGGCCGAACCGATGAACCCTGCCCAAGATGTGGTGCCCCGATACGCCGAATCACCTTCGGTGCCCGCTCATCGCACTTTTGTCCAAGGTGCCAACGTAAAACAAATTGATCGCCACGCATAAAAAGCCTCTAGCGTGACGGTGTACCCCTAGATACCTTTATGTCCTAGTTCTGCGGGGGAGTCACACCATGTTAAAGAAGTTTGCTTCGTGGATCGCAATAGTGGCTATTTTCTTAACTACTTTCTCGGGTGCTGCTGCAGCAATCGATGAAGAAAGTTATTACCCCCTTGCCCTTGACGAGCCAGGATGGATCGGAATAACCACTGATTCGGTAGACGATTCAGGAAAACCAAGTGCGCTAACAGCTCAAAAGTTTTATTCATATTCATCAGAACCTATGGGCCAGAAGATGGTTCTTTGTAAATCCGTTAGTGATCCTGAATGTGCAAGCAGCGAATTAACTGGATTTCAATACACGGCCCAATTTTCGCTTTGTAAATCGGCGACGGAACAAGACTGCATTGAAAAATTTGGACAGATTAACAGTGATGGAACATTCATCGCTGGTACATATATACGAGATGCGAAAATGGGTGGAACCTTTGATGCTAACCCTGCGATTGGATTACCTGCAGGACATGCACCTAATATTTGGACTATAGGTGACCAAAAATTTGCAATCTCAGCTGGTGCCGAAGGTAATTTTGGTAAAAATGATTCTCGCGTAAATACCTTCGGAATCTACGCGATGATTCAACCAATCACTGAAGTTGCAGGTTCTTTCAACGCACCAAACATGAGAATTGTGGAAAGAACCGGCTCAGGTCAGTCACGCGGTTGGGGAAGTGGTGACGTCCAACAAGGCTGCCAATTTAGCGAAGATGGCAATTGCGCATTACGTAAAAGCTTCAACCTGGATAATAAGTATTCAATAACTTTACGTTTGAGCACACCAGCAAAGGGTTGGCTGCACGGGCGCATAAATAACGCTGAAATTTCTATGGTCTCAAATGCCGATAAATCTCAGGTGTTAACTATTACTGGTAAGCCTCTGCAATTACCGATTGTTAATGGTTGGGTGAAGTGGTCAGCAGCACCAGAGACTATTAAGAGCAGATATCCAGCAGGTTATGGTGGCTATGCGCGTACAAGTTCAGATTTCACCACAACAGATCTTGCGACCAGAACAATCCGAGTCAATTCTGATATTTCAGGTCAACGAGCGATTGATGAGATGAATGCCTGGCTACCGGTGTTATCCGATAAGGCTTTTAATATGAAAACGCTTTGGCAATTTGCAACGATACGCAGTCCTATGCCACCTGAAGTTGCCGCGTGCGACAAGACAGGTGGAGTAGTCGGAACGGTTGGGACAAATGCATCGGTCTATTCAGATGGACCTCCTTCGTTTGATAAAACAGATGGTGCAATGAATTACACAGTCGGAGCTCCGCATTTCGATTCTAAAGGATCGGTATTTGGTGGTTATTACCAACTAATTCTTCGTGCAGATGTAGCTCGTTGTATGTACGGGTTCACAAATGCACCAATTAGCGCAAAGGTAGCGGTGGCAAGTTCTGATGGAACACCTCGTGTAGCTGTTACCACATTAAATGAGAAAAACGGTTGGTTAAGCCTTACTGCTACTGGATTTGAATTTTCGACTCCTAAAATTGCAGTGCAGTTGAAGCAAGAAGTAGTAAAGCCCGCAGTAACTCCAACCCCAACGCCTTCAGCGACTCCGATTTCCGTGCCTAAGTTGTTGACTATCACCTGTGTAAAGGGAAAGATCACTAAAAAGGTAACAGCTGCAAAGCCAGCTTGTCCTAGCGGATATAAGAAAAAGTAGTTTCGGGAGAAACATTAAAAATTTAAAAGTTATCGCCGCCGCGATTCTTACTCTGGCTCTTTCTGTCTCAACTGTGCAGACAGCAAGAGCAGATTCGGAGCAGGGACCTCGCTTAGCAGTTGGAGCACCAGTTAGACACACTCTGGTTTCATGTGGGACAAATAGCGCACAGGCGCTGACTTGTATTCAATCCGTTAGCGTGATTCCAAAGGCGGGCGATAAGGCGATAGCGGGAAAGTTAACTGGCAACAAAGTCCCTTCTGGATTTGATGGGCGAATTGGTGACTCGGAACGCCCGATTTCGGGAGCTGCACTAACACCGGCTGAACTAGCCAACCTAAAAAGTAAAATTACTCCGGGTTTTTATGAACAATGGTCTTTTCAGAGTGGTTCGACTGATTCTGTTGCAACAAGTCCGATTGTTGTAATTATTGATTTTCAACCTTATTTAGCTACATGGTGCTGGTCGGTGACATCATGCTCATCGAATCGTGAAGAGTACACATTAGCTTTGACATCTTCCTTAGGACCAGATACTTGGAAAGATAATAAAGATATTTCATTCGTTGTAACTATAAGAGCGCCTAAGACTTTTGCCTTTGGTGAAGTCAGCGGAAGCGCCCGAAATACAACCGTTAAATATGGCAAGGATTTACCTGATTTTAATGGCGTTGCGATGCGAGAGATTATTGCAACGATTTCTCCGATCGCGACAGCGCGATCTAACCAGGCGGCGGGATCACTGCCAGATGAAAAAGCATATGGCTACACCTACAACGCAAATATAAATATTTTCGGCATGAATAATGACATTACTCAGTTCTTAGGGCCTTGCGGAAAGATGGGTGGCATACAAGTTCTTTCAAATGCTATGCATTCGGTTGATCCTGTTTGGGATCCAGTAACTGAGACGATAAAAGTAAGACTTGAAACTCCACACTTTGCCCCAGATGGTGGGCTCAACATCGGTTATCTAGAGCTACGGATTCCTCGAGAATCTGCGCTCTGTATGTGGAAACTCGATCTTGATGGAAGTATTAACGCATCCGTGAGCATTACATACGAAGATGGTTCTGCATCTAGCGTGGCAACGGTAATTGGCAAGAAGATCGAAAATGACTATCTAATTATTACCTCGGGTTTTCACTTCTCCTCTCCAAGCGTTGCAATCAAGATCGTTAAAGGTACCCAGACTGCAACCCCTGAACCCGCGATTTCACCAGTTGCCGCCATTGCCAAGAAAGTGACGATTACTTGCATCAAGGGCAAGACGAGCAAGAAAGTTACTGCATTGAAGCCAACCTGTCCGGCAGGCTTTAAGAAGAAGTAAGCAGAGCAATTGCGCTCTGCATAATCTCTTCTTCGTAATTGACGAAGATTCCCATGTGGCTCTCGCCTTTACGGATTTCTAACTTTGTGTTTGGCAAGTTATCTGCAAGCCATTTACCGTGTTGAATCGGAACATTTCTATCTAACTCTGCTTGCCAAATAACTACTGGCACTTTTACATCGCGCGGATCAAATCCCCAAGGTTTTAGATAAGAGCTGTAATCATCGGCAACCCAATCCCATCCTTGCATGAAAGTGAATTCACATGAATCAAGAGCTATTTTCCATGATAGTTTTTCAGCTGCTAACTTATCTCGCTCGCTTAGTTCAGCGCCCACAATGGTTTCTGCAACATCACCGTTTTGCCATTTTTGAAAGCGAGCAACCAAGAGGCTTATATCTTTAAGCGCATCGGCATATTCATCTAAATCCGCTTGTTGCATACCTTTATAGAAATCTTCGCCCATTTCTGCAAATGGAGCCAAGCTGCCGACCGTTACAACGCCAACAGATCGTGGATCTAAACCGGTGGCAATCGCATGTTGGCCACCACCTGATAAACCAATATTTACAAATTTACTTATTCCAAGGGCGCTGGCTAGTTCGGCAATATCTTTGGCTACATCAATAGTTGTTCGACCTGGCATAGGTGAACTGGCTGCATATCCGCTACGCCCAAAGGAGAGCGCAAATATGCCTTGGGATGCGAAGTAATCTAGCCACGTCTGCCAACCAGTTATATCTTGCGATGTACCTGCATGAAGAATTACCGCAGAACTTAAAACCGGTCCGTTTGTTAGGTATTCAAGGCTTCGGGTATCGGAGAGTTTAAAGAGCTTTCTATCCATAGATTAAGGATAGTTCAGTGCGAATTATTCTGGCTTAGGAGCGCTATTGATCGCTTCTTCTATCTCATCGATAAGCACGTCTATCTTCGTCACGCTGTGCTTGATTAGGTAGCGACTTCCAGCTGGAAGCTCGGCTACTCGTTTATCAAGTTGTGCTGGATCTAGAAATGCAGTCAGCAGAACTATCGCAATATTCGGTTGGATAATTCTCAACTGGTTTGCCAAATCGATGCCATTAGGACCTTTACCCAAGTTATAGTCTAAGACAGCAACGTTCGCCACATTAGTTTTTGCATATTCAATTGCATCTTTGACATTTGAAGTGTCGAAAATAACGTTTATACCTTGGCCAACAAGCGCCGATTTAACTGTCTTGCGAGTGAAGTCGTCGTCTTCGACCATCAAGACTGACAGCTCCATTTTTTTAACCACCTTCGAAATCGAATCTCATAATTAAGTTGAATACAGTTGTTGAGTCTACCCGTTCTATGGACCACCTGCTATCTGAAGCAAGATTAAAAATTCTAGTGCCAAGGCCAAACCTTGTTTGGAAAAGTGCTGGCACTATTTCCGCATCATCTATCGCTGAAATCTCGATATCTCTATCACCCACACGCATCACCCTTAAATCAATTGTTCGCGCTTTACCGTGGCGCATGGAATTGGAAATAACTTCTTCAATAACTTCTCCAACTTCCGCCACTTGTGGGTTGGATACATCCCGTAAAACTGGGTCAATGTAAACGTTAATTTCAAGTAATCCCAACCAAGGATCTAGGCGCGAGGCAATCTCGTCTTCGAATTTCGAGATTTCTTGCACAAATTTGGTATCAGGATGGGCCAGGAGATTCAAAATATCGGAAACTGTGCGATTAAAAGTTTCACGATCCTGCGAAATAGTGGCGGTTTCTAATTTGAGTGAAGTCGCCGCAAGGCGTGTCAATATATTTCCGTGAATAAAAATCGCCCAACGATGTGAAGTTGCGTGCGCAAATTCATCACGAATCAAAGAGTTTATTGCGAGCTTTATGGCTGGGCTGGCTTCAAGTTTATCTTCTTTAACCAAGTCAACTGCTTGGAACTTTAAAACTTGAAGTAATTTAACAAATAGGTAGTAGCCCAAAGGCAGCGTGACGGCACCAATATAAATTGGATAAACCGTATTGGGATCGAAATGTATACGGTTACCTATTTGGTTTGCAAAAAATGGTATAAGAGCTGTTA
>CANIAV010000070.1 GCA_947465365.1 Actinomycetota bacterium
CCAATGGTTTTAAATGTCTGGGGCTCATGGTGCACTACTTGTTTGGATGAGATGCCGCAATTTGTTAAATTTTATAGCAAAGCCAAGGGTAAGGTGCAGTTAGTTGGCGTTGCCGTCGAAGAAGCAGCACCGAAAAATTCGCAAAGGTTTATTGAGAAACATGGCATGACTTGGCCCAACTTTTATGATCGCGAGAATAAAACGCGTGGGTATTTCGGAATGGGCGTACCGGTTACATGGTTTATCGATGCCGCTGGCAAAGTTAAATACAAGAAAATTGGCGTGGTTAAATCTGAAGCAGAGCTAATCGCTTTGACTAACAAATATCTAGGAGTAAAAATCTGATGTTGGTAGATGCGGTAATCGCTATCGCAATTTTGGTTTCAGCTGTAATTGGCTATAAAAACGGCTTCTTACGAACCATCTTTAAATTTGTTGGCTATATTGCTGGAGGCGTTCTCGGAATCTACTTTTCACTTAAGTTTTCGCATGACTGGTCGCTAGATATTAAACGGATTGGTTTTGTAATTATTTCGATCATTGCCGGTGGAATAATTGGATCGTTCACCGGTGGCGTACTTGCCAAAGGTTTAAAAGCGACCGTGGTTCGTGGACCACTGGCACTATTGGATTCACTTGCTGGTTCTGCTCTTGAAATTATCCGCACCGTTATTGTGCTTTATTTGATCGCAACAGTTCTGCTCTGGTCTCCTTGGGAATCAGTGCAAAGCCAAGTTGCCAAGAGCCAAATATTGTTAAAAGTTCAGCCTTACATCCCTCATTTAATTACCCAAGCCAACGACTGGGTAAAGGCAGAGTTCCTTAATCTTCATCTTTAGCGCTATTTAAACCTTCTGAAATTAGCTTCATAACATTTGGATCGGCTAGCGTTGTGGCATCGCCGACCGCGCGATTTTCCGCAACGTCCTTTAATAAACGGCGCATAATCTTTCCACTTCGAGTCTTCGGAAGTTCGGCAACAACCATGATCTGGCGCGGGCGCGCGATCGCACCAATTTCCTTAGTCACATGTGCGCGCAGCTCTTTAACTAACTCTTCACCACCTGCATTGGGAACGCCGCCGCGCAAAATAACGAAGGCGACAATCCCTTGCCCGGTCATCTCATCAGCGGCTCCTACAACTGCTGCTTCAGCAACTGCTGCATGTGAGACCAAAGCCGATTCAACTTCAGTTGTTGAAATGCGGTGGCCAGATACATTCATTACATCATCGACGCGACCCATCAACCAGATTGCGCCATCGTTATCTAACTTTGCGCCATCGCCAGCAAAGTAAATTCCTTTAAAGCGTGACCAGTACGTTTCCTTATAGCGTTCATCTTCGCCCCAAACACCGCGCAACATAGATGGCCATGGTTGATCCAAGATTAAGAAACCGCCATGTCCATTTGGAACTGCAGCACCTGAGTCATCAACAACTTTTGCACTGATACCAGGAATAGTTCTCATAGCCGATCCTGGTTTGGTTGCAGTAACACCAGGCAATGGTGAAATCATGATTGCACCAGTTTCAGTTTGCCACCAAGTATCAACTATTGGGCAATTATTATTTCCAATTACTTCGCGATACCACATCCAAGCTTCTGGGTTAATTGGCTCTCCAACTGATCCAAGTAAACGCAGTGAAGATAGATCATGCGCCTTTGGAAATTCATCGCCCCATTTCATCCAGGTACGAATCAAAGTTGGCGCCGTATACAAAATAGTTACGCCATATTTGGCGATAATTTCAAAGAGACGTCCCTTGTGTGGCGTATCAGGCGTTCCTTCATACATAACTTGGGTTGCGCCATTAATTAGCGGGCCATAAACCACGTAAGAATGGCCGGTAATCCAACCCACATCTGCGGTGCACCAATAAATATCTGATTCGGGTTTGATATCAAAGACCACACGATGGGTATAGGCGGCTTGCGTTAAATATCCGCCAGTGGTGTGGAAGATTCCCTTGGGCTTGGCAGTGGTTCCTGATGTGTAGAGGATAAAGAGCGGGTGCTCACTTTCAAAGAATTCTGGTGTGTGTGACCTGCTTTGGCGGCCCACAATTTCATGCCACCAAATATCACGATCTGAGTTCCATGCAGTTTCCTGGCTGGTGCGCTTTACAACCAACACCTTTGCCACATTGTGTGAACCTTTTAGCGCTTCATCGACAGCTGGCTTGAGCGCAAAAGCAGATCCTTTACGGAAACCACCATCTGCAGTAATTACCAACTTTGCATCAGCATCTTGGATACGAGATAAAAGTGCATCTGCCGAAAATCCACCGAAGACAACCGAGTGCACGGCACCGATACGCGCGCATGCAAGCATTGCAACCGCCGCTTCTGGAATCATCGGCATATAAATTGCTACACGATCGCCCGCGACTATTCCGAGTTCAGTTAAAGCATGGGCTGCTTGCGAAACATCTTCCAACATCTGCGAATAAGTAATTGTGCGAGTATCGCCAGGTTCACCTTCGAAGTGAAAAGCGATTCGTTCGCCACGTCCTGCTGCTACATGGCGATCTAGTGCATTTACAGATGCATTTATCTTTCCGCCGATAAACCATTTTGCATATGGCGGATTCCATTCCAGAACTTGGTTCCAAGGTTTATCCCAAGTTAGCTCGCGCGCTTGTTCTTCCCAGAAAGCTAAACGATCTTTATCAGCGTGTGCGTACAAATCAGGTTTGGCATTGGCTTGTGCGGCAAAGGATTGACTCGGTGGAAAGAGGCGGCTCTCCTGCGAGAGATTTTCAATTGAATCGCCAATTTTTTCTGAACTCATAACTCAGCAGATTACCCGTGATTATCAACAGGGGGAAGGTTTTTCGACTGTGATCGCCAAGATAAGAGGGATGATGCCTGCCGTTGCAACACAATCTAGAGATAACCCAGAGATAACAGAAAGGAAAAAATGCTCACCTCGTTTCTTGCCATCTTCCTTAAATTGATAACCAACCCCGCTTTGCTGGCCGGCCTGATCGCCTTCCTGCAGAAGTCACTTCATCCCTAAGTCGGGCTAGATCGGATGAAAAATCGCCATTTCCTACGCGTGAAGGGAATGGCGATTTTTCATACGCCTGCGAAGGTGGTTGGATAGGGCGTAAGCCTGAATTCGGCCCAATGAAGCGCTCGGTCAGGGATTACACCCGAGATATTTTGGAGTCATCATGGCCATTGCAACCCCAGAAATTTATGCCGAAATGTTGGATCGCGCTAAAGCTGGCGCATTCGCATATCCGGCAATTAACGTTTCATCATCATCGACCCTGATCGCAGCCCTTCGTGGTTTTGCCGAAGCTGAATCAGATGGAATCATCCAATTCTCATGGGGCGGCGCTGAATACGCATCCGGCTCAACTGTTAAGAACATGGTTGATGGCGCAGTTGCGCTCGCCGAGTTCGCACATGTTGTTGCTAAGAACTACAACGTAAATATTGCAATCCACACAGATCACTGCCCAGCTGAAAAGCTAGATGGTTACATGCGCCCACTTCTTGAAATTGGCGCACAGCGCATCAAGAACGGCCAAGCACCATTGTTTAACTCACATATGTGGGATGGCTCAGCCGTTGATATGAATGAGAATATGAAGATTGCAGATGAACTTCTAACCAAGTCAGTTGCAGCTCGCACAATTCTTGAAATTGAAATCGGCGTTGTCGGTGGCGAAGAAGATGGCGTTGAGGCAAAGCATGACGCCAAGCTCTACTCAACTCCCGAAGATGCCTTGATGACAATTGAAACCCTTGGCCTCGGAGAACGCGGTCGCTATATGGTCGCTGCAACTTTCGGTAACGTGCACGGTGTTTACAAGCCAGGCAATGTTGTACTGCAGCCAAAGATTTTGCAGACTCTGCAAGATGCAGTTGTTGCAAAGAAGGGCCTTGCTGCAGGCAGTAAGCCAATGGACTTGGTTTTCCACGGTGGTTCAGGCTCACTTCTCTCAGAAATTCGCGATTCACTTGACTACGGCGTAATTAAGATGAATATCGATACCGATACACAGTATGCATTTACTCGTCCAGTTGTTGATCACATGTTCAAGAACTACGACGGCGTATTAAAGATCGATGGCGAAGTCGGAAATAAGAAGGCTTACGATCCACGTGCGTGGGGCAAAGCCGCTGAAGCAGGAATGGCGGCACGCGTTGCCCATGCTTGCGCAGATCTTCGCTCTACCGGCACATCACTCAAGAAGTAACTTCCCACTCATACCAATCTCTGGAGAGGTTTTGCTATGCCAGCGTTAGTTTTGCTTGGAGCTCAATGGGGCGACGAAGGCAAGGGTAAAGCCACAGATATTCTCGGTGACCGCGTTGATTACGTTGTCCGCTATCAAGGCGGCAACAACGCGGGCCACACCGTTGTAATCGGTGATCAAAAGTACGCACTTCACTTACTGCCATCTGGAATTTTAAGTCCCAACGTTATTCCGGTTATCGGAAACGGTGTAGTTATTGATCCAGGTGTATTGCTCGAAGAAGTTCGCGGCTTAACCGAACGCGGTATTGATTGTTCAAAGTTAGTTATCTCAACTAACGCGCACTTGATTACTCCTTATCACCGCACCATCGATAAAGTTTCAGAGCGCTTCCTTGGTAAATCAAAGATCGGCACAACGGGTCGCGGTATTGGTCCGGCGTATGCTGACAAGATCAACCGCATCGGTATCCGTGTGCAAGATTTATTTGATCCTTCAATTCTGCGCCAAAAGATCGAAGGCGCACTGCGCGATAAGAACCAGGTACTAATCAAGGTCTTTAACCGCAAAAACATTGAAGTTGACGAAGTATTAAATGAATACTTGGCCTACGCCGAAATCTTGCGTCCCTATGTTGCAGATACAGTTTTATTACTTGATCAGGCGTTAAAAGCGGGCAAGCGCGTATTGCTCGAAGGCTCCCAAGGCACGCTGCTCGACGTTGATCACGGCACATATCCGTTTGTAACTTCTTCAAACCCAACTGCCGGCGGTGCTTGCACAGGTTCTGGAATCGGACCAACCAAGATCGATCGCGTAATCGGAATCGTTAAGGCTTACACAACTCGCGTTGGATCTGGTCCATTCCCAACAGAACTCTTTGATGAAGATGGCGAAAAGTTACGCACTATCGGCGGCGAAATCGGTGTAACTACTGGTCGCGCTCGTCGTTGTGGTTGGTATGACGCACCGATTGCGCGTTATGCAGTTCGTGTAAACGGGCTTACTGATTTCTTCTTAACCAAGCTAGATGTCTTAACTGGTTGGAAAGAGATTCCCGTCTGTGTTGCCTATGAAATTGATGGCAAGCGCGTTGAAGAACTTCCAGCATCACAATCTGATTTCCACCATGCAAAACCAATTTACGAAAACTTGCCAGGTTGGACCGAAGATATTTCAAACGCGCGAAAGATCAGCGATCTACCGAAGAACGCACAGGATTACATCTCCTTCTTGGAAAAGATATCGGGCGCACCAATGAGCGCCATCGGAGTCGGGCCCGGGCGCGACCAAACAATTGTCGTAAAGGATTTCATCTAAACCATGAAAATCC
>CANIAV010000071.1 GCA_947465365.1 Actinomycetota bacterium
AGGGCATCAATATTTACACGTGAGCCCGGTGCGATCTCGTGATCAAAGATCATCCGTTTGATCATCTCGTAAATTTCATCAGAGAGAACCGAGCGACGGGGCGTGCGTTTTACCGGGCGAGCAGATGCGCTCTTCTTAGTTGGCATTACTCACCCCGATTGAAGTTAGATCTTGCTTTACTTGCGAAGGCGTAATCCTTGCATACCGCCATCGACACTGAGAACAATGCCCGTGGTTGATGCCTGACGTGGGCTCGCTAAATACAAGATTGCGCTGGCAACTTCATCTGCGCTAACTAATCGTCCCATTGGTTGGCGCGCTTCTAGCGCTGCACGTTCGGCAGCGGGATCGGCTGCTTGTGAAAGAAGTCGAGCAACCCATGGCGTATCTGCAGTTCCTGGAGCAACGCAGTTAACGCGCACCTTATCTGGGATGCCATCTGCTGCCATCGCCAAGGTAAGTGATAAGACCGCGCCCTTGCTTGCACTGTAGACGGCGCGTTGGGGCAGCCCAGCAGTTGCAGCGATTGAGCAAGTATTAACAATGGATGCGAACTTGCTCTTCTTTAGCATCGGCATCGCAGCTGCGCTAACGCGACCCATGCCAAAGACATTTACGCCAAATACTTTCTGCCATTCTTCTTCTTTGACATCGGTAATTGCACCAATTGCTCCAACGCCTGCGTTATTGGCAAGCACATCAATTACATCTGTGTGCTTGGCGATCTCGGCAAAGGCTGCGGCAACTTTCGATGGATCAGAGACATCACACGGTATGAAGGTTGCGTACTTAGACATTTCGCCTTCATTTAAATCAAGGCCAAGGACTTTGGCCCCAGATTCCGAGAGTAATTTCGCCACGGCTAAGCCAATACCTGAACCTGCTCCGGTGACGACGGCAGTGAGACCTTTAAATTCAGTACTCATGCTTATGCTCCATTCTTCCAGTACGAACCTGATGGGAATTGGTACTTATCGATACTTGCTTGATGCATTTGCGCGCCCGCACCTGGTTGAAGCGGGGCCATATAACTGCCGTTCTGTATATCTGTTGGAACTACAAAGTGTTCGTGCAAGTGATCAACAAATTCAACGATTCGGCCTGGATGATGGCCGGTAACTGCAACAGCATCAAACATTGCCAAGTGTTGCACCATCTCACAGAGACCAACGCCGCCGGCATGCGGACAAACTGGCACTGAATATTTTGCAGCCATCAAGATATTTGCGATGTTCTCATTAACACCGGCAACTCGTGTGGCATCGATCTGCATCACCGAGAAACCTTTGCTCTGTAGCAATTGTTTAAAGATGATTCGAGATCCTGCCATTTCACCGGTTGCAACCGCTGTAGGGGCAACCCCTGCGGCAATTTTTGCGTGTCCAACCACATCAGTTGGTGAAGTTGGCTCTTCAATCCAACGCAGTTTAAATTCTTTTAACTCATTGATCCAAGTAATTGCTTCATCAACATCCCAAACTTGATTGGCATCGATCGCAATTGAAAAATCTGGGCCAACTAGTTCGCGCACTTTCCGCAGGCGGCGCTTGTCATCTTCTAGAGATTTACCACATTTATATTTAAGTAAGGTAAAACCTTGATCCATTGCTTCTTGGGTCAACTTAAGCATCTTCTCGTCGGTATAGCCGAGCCAACCCGGGGAAGTGGTGTATGCCAAAACTCCTTGAGTACGCAGCTTGGCTTCATTAGAACTCTTGTAATCTAATTGGCGATTTAAGATATCTAGCGCTTGATTGCGATTTAGCGCATCGGTTATATAACGGAAATCAACGGCGTTGACTACTTGTTCTGGTGTTAGATCAGATAACAACTTCCAGAGCGGAACTTTGCGCTCTTTTGCAAATAAATCCCAGAGCGCATTTAATACACCGCCTGCTCCCATATGGAAGACGCCGTAATCTGGACCTAACCAACGCAGTTGTGAATCACCAGATAGCTGACGAGCTATGTCGCCGATATTGTCGAAAGCATCGGCGGTATCTAACCCAATTACTTTTTCGCCAAGTATTTCTAGCGCTTTGATCTGGACTTCATTGCCGCGTCCGATTGTGAAAATAAGCGAATCACCGTGTACATCAGAGTCAGTTTTGATGCGTAGGTAGGCCCCAGAATAATCTGGGTCTTGGTTCATCGCATCTGAACCATCGAGCATCTTTGACGTTGGGAAGCGAACGTCAAAGGTTTCGATACCGACGATTTTTGTCATTACTTAACGTACTTCTCTAAGCCCTTAGGAATTCCATTTTCTTGCCAAAGTGACTCAAAGCCAACCCCAGGTGCAGTTGGCGCATGGACATGGCCATCGGCATGTACCAAGGCTTCGCGCTTAATTGGGTTGCCCCAAACCAGTGATTCATAAGCAGTTGTATTTTTAATTGCCATACATAGATGAGCGCTTTCCAGACCCATGCCGTGAACTTCTGCACGAAGGTGATATGCATCTGCTAAATGAGCAATACGCATCGCACCAGTAAATCCGCCCTTAAGGAATGTACTCGTGCGCAAGCTAGTGGCTACACCAGTTGCGACAAAGTCGCCGGCGTTCATATGTGATCCATCGGTTACTTCACCAAGCAATAACGGCACGCGAACTCGCTCGCCCAACCATTTATATGCAGTAACGCTAAATTCGCGCATAGGCTCTTCATACCAAAGGTAATTTGCTTCATCTAAAGCATGGCCCAAATAAACGGCATCCTGTAAATCGAAAGCGGCAGAGCCGTCATACATTAGCTCCACATCAGGACCCACATGGGCACGAAGTGCTAAACACAGTTCAGCATCTCGCTTTGCGTTACCGAATGCATGCAACTTAATCATCGGATAACCAAGGGCAAGTGCTTGATCGGCAATATCTAGAAATTCGGCAATTGATGAGTAAGTAACAGTCGAGGCATATGCCGGAAGCTTGGTGCGATATCCACCAAGTAATTGGTGAACTGGCAAACCTGCTTGTTTGCCACCGATATCCCAAAGTGCGACATCTACTAAGTGAGTTAAGTTTGGAGCAAAGCGTTCGATGCGATCGAGTTCCCAAACGCGCTCCCATAAATGTTCGCGTTGCAGTGGATCTTGGCCGATTAACTCTTTGCGAAAGCGGCGATCGACATAATCTTTGAGAATTACCCCGCGATTGGAAGAGGCAAAGCCAGTGATTCCGGCATCGGTTTCGATGACTAGCCAGCCACCCAAAGTTGAGCCATCGGAGCCAGGGACGCGATCGCGCCAGACAAAGGCAGGCGTAAAACCAGGGCGTTCCTCAAGGATTACCTCAACGTTGGTGATTTTCATCTGCGCCCTGCTTCCCGAGCCTTGAAAAGATATCAAAAAGATATATTGAAAATACTATACGAAATAGTATTTGCCCCCATAGTATTTGGTCAACTGGTCAGATCGGCAACTAGGAGCTGGCGCCAGACTCATAAAGGGGGATACCTTGAAGAAGAAGTACTCACTGATTGCAATCGCTGGTGCGTTTGCAATTGCAGGTACAACAGTGATGGCAATGCCTGCGCAAGCAGCTAAGCCTTCAATCACAATCTGGGTAGATGCGCCGCGTCTACCAGGTGCAAAGTTGTATGCACAAATCATGAAGCCAACAGTTGATGTGAAGGTTGAACTTCACGCACAGGCAGATCTAGTACAGAAAGTTTCACTATTTAACCGCGTTAAAAAGGGTTGGCCAGATGTTGTATTCGGCCCACCAAATGACGTATCAGTTCTAGCAGATGCAAATAACGTATTGCAGCTAGACAAGTACGCTCCAGCTGGTTTCTGGGATGATATGAAAGATGGAAACCAATGGTGTAAGGGTGCTGATGGACACTGGTACTGCGTAAAGAACGACCTTGCACAGGATGTTCTTTGGGTCAACACAAAGTTGATGAAGGAATTTGGTTACACAGTTCCTAAGACAATGGATGACTTCGCAAAGATCGGTGCAGACATTGCAAAGAACCACCCAGGTTATTCACTAGGCGCTCTTGGTTCACAGGGACTTTATTCAGGTTACCTATGGCCATCACAATGCCCAGTTAACCAAGCAACATCTTCAACAGCTGTAAAGATCGCTCCAAAGTCACCTAAGTGCACACGCGCAACAGCGCTTGTACAACCAATGATTGACTCCGGAGTTCTTTCAACTTCAGCTCCTTGGGATGCTGACTTCATCAAGGATTACGGTCAGGCCGGCAAAGTCGTCATGACAATCGGACCATCATGGTTCGGTGAATTCGTAATCCGTCCAGCTTCATCATGGGCAGTTCCAGCAGGTCAGATCACTGCTGCAGCAATGCCAATGTGGGCCGGCGAGAAGGTTAACTACTCAGGCGAATGGGGCGGCGGAATTTACACCGTATCTCCACACTCTAAGTATCCAAAGGAAGCTCTTGCTTTCGCAGTCTTCATGGTTCAAGACAAGCGTAACGTCGTAGATGTCGCGAACCCAGATGGCTCAAAGGGCGCTCCAACATTCCCAGCATCGAAAAAGGGAAATGCACTTTGGAAGGCAAAGATCTCATCTGATAAGTACTACGCATCAGATCCATATCCAGCAATGTTGGAACAGTCATCAAAGATCTTCTCTGGTGAAAAGCCAGTTTCTTATGACACCAACGGCGCTCAAGAAGGAACCATGTCAAACGAGTTGAAGAAGACTAAGAATGCACAAGCTGCACTCGATGCCTTTGCTACTTATGCTGGCAATCTTGCTAAGCAACTCGGATACAAGGTAACTACTAGCTGATAGAAGTAAAGCTCTACCAGTAATACCTTAAGAGGGATAAAGAACCAGGTTGGTCACTTAGGTGGCCAACCTGGTTCTTACCTAAATTAGTTGTAAATAGTTTTTAATAAGTTTTAAATAATTTGGGGGATTAGATGGCCAAGAAGAAGCGAATCGGTAGCAGTTTTGCGATGTATGCGATGTTGGCACCGTATATGGCGCTACTTATCGTCTTTGGCATCGTTCCTATCATTATGGCGATCAAGGAAGTTCCCGCACCATCTCGCGTTAACCAAGATGGCGGCTGGGATGCCTTTAAAATAGTTTTACAAGACTTTAGATTCTTGCCGGCGTTAAAACACGTACTCGGATTTATGGCTATATATGTGCCGATCACAACAATTTTCGTTATTGCAGTTGCTCTTATGCTTGATATGAATCCAAGTAAATGGAAGAAGTGGCTGCGTCTTGCATACATTGTGCCGGCTTCGATTTCAGGCGCTGTGGCAGTTCTTGTTTGGTATGTAATTTTCGCTCCAACACTTAGCCCAATTAAGCCAGTATTAAACGCCCTTGGTATTGAAAAGAGCGAAGAGATTTGGCAGACCAAGAATCTGACCTGGCTATTCGCAATTATGGCATTCTTCGTGGTAGCCGGTAACTGGATCCTGATCCAATACGGTTCGCTGCAATCACTTTCTCAAGAAATTATCGAAGCAGCCCGCATGGATGGTTGCTCTGCCTTCCAATTG